>NZ_QTMJ01000018.1:0-69674 GCF_003635485.1 Parabacteroides sp. AF19-14
AGTTCGCCGCAGACTCTAGTTCCACGATATCCACCATCATAGCTGATTTCATGGTTGATAGCATCTGGCGATCCATATAGTTCAGTAAGGCGACAACCCATAGTAAACCGACTACGATCCAAGGATATAATTTCTTATTTTTCATTTGATTGAGGAAAATAAAAAGGAAAACAAAGCCTTAGAAACATTAGGAGCCACGGTTGTGACCCCTGATGTCAATTGACCAATTTTCAGTATTTTAGATAAAGTTATTTAGAAAGAATTTCGTCGCAGAGTAAACTACATTTGAGAAGCATTCTAGGAATGTGGAACGGACCTTTGAATAGATTGCCTTTGGCAGATTGAGAGACACTACCATCGAAGTGTAGGTAGCCATACCATTCCCCATATTCTTTGTCGGGGAGATGATTAAATGTGTAATCGTTTATTAGTTTGTGCATTTCGAGATATTTGGCGTCGCCAGTCGCTTGGTAGGCGTAAAGCGTAGCGATAACCGCCTCGCATTGTGGCCACCAAAACTTCATGTCGTGCCAATACTCTTGGGGAGGGAAGTTTTTGCAATCCTTGAAATAGTTGATTCCGCCGTACGTCTTATCCCAGCCCCAGTCCCAAGACCAGTTGAGGATTTGTAAACCCATCTCTTTCAGTTGAGGGTCCCATCCTCGGTATTTGGCCTCTTCCAAGATAAACCATGCGGTCTCGATGGAGTGGCCGGGATTGATGGTACGCCCGGCGATAGAGTCGATAAACTCACCGTTGGGTCCTACTGTCTCCAAGATAGCCTTGAATTCGGGATGCATGAAATCACGGCGTAGCTCGGCTATGGAATCATCGATTTGTTGTGTAAGTATGGGATCGTTTATGGCCTCACGGATGCGTGCCGCCGTATCGATCAGTATCATGCAGAAAGAATGGCCTTTCGCCACGAGACCTTCACGAAATTTAGGCTCCAATAATCCCGGGGTATTCTTATAGCGCAATACTTGCTTGAATAAGTTCACGGCCTTCTCGGCATAGCCTTTATCGCCTGATGCCAATGCATAGTGAGCCATAGCGATCGCCGCGAAAGTCTCGGAGAATACGTAACGGCGTTTACGTACAGGGATACCTGTCGCTGTCACCTCGAAGAACATACGTCCGTCCGTATCAAAACAATGTTTCTCGATGAAATCGATACCGTTTTTACAGGCTCTCAGCCATTCTTCGTTTTTCTCAATGTGATTATAGGCATATGCCAAGATAAAGGCGAATCGTCCTTGGAACCAAACGGACTTAGTGGAGTCCATCAGAGTACCATCCCGGTCTACGCAAGTAAAGTAACCGCCGTTCTCTTTGTCCAGCCCGTATTTCATCCAAAAAGGAAGAATATTGGAAAGAAGCTCATTCCGATAGGTCTTGCCCCAATAAGCTAGATATTCCGATGGATTAGATAAGTTGTCAAACGCTGCCATACCTTAGAATTTATTACATCTTTCAAAGAAATTGATAGCCTCTAATTCCGCTTTCATCGCGGCCTCTTCTTCGTCCGTCATATTCCGGAACGGGGTACGGTTCTTGCCGAGATCTAATCCGATCAATTTCATGATGCGTTTTCCTCCGACGATATTACCACGGTAATTGCAGATAACGTTAATAACCTCCTGAGAGAAGTTTTGTCTCTCGCGAGCTGTCTCTAAGTCACCGGCTGCCCAAGCCTCTAGGATACCGGTTAATTCTTTTCCGTTATAGTTTGTGGTACCACCGATACCTCCTTGCGCTCCACCCATCGCAAGGCAAGGAAGAATCGTCTCATCCTGTCCGTGCAACATGTCGAATTTACCATTCTTGTACAAACGACATTGATTGTATTCGTATAAGCTCTCGTATGTATATTTGATACCGGCGAAATTAGGGATACGCCCGTCTACTGCTTTTAAGAAATCCAGCATAGGGAGGAAAGCGTTGTTAAACGCAGGGATATGATAGTAGTAAAACGGTAAGGCAGGAGCGCCGCAAGCGATCTCCTCGCAGTACTTTACCAATTCCTCAATTCGACCGATACGAGGGAAAGGGGTAGCCATAGCGCCAATACCCCAAGCGCCGATCTTTTGAGCATGTTCCGCTAAATTACGACTAGACTTAACGCATGTGCTACCTACGTGCACAATTACCTTAAAGCCTTCCGGAGCTGCTTCCATCCATTTCTCGGCCAGTTTCATGCGTTCTTCCTCTGTCAGCATATAACCTTCTCCGGAAGAACCATTGATGAACACGCCTTTCAGTCCGTTTTTCACAAGAAGTTTCGCATAAGCTTCAATTGGCTCGTAATTAACTTCCCCGTTCTCATGGAACGGAGTAAAGGGAGCATCGATCAGTCCTTTAATTTTATCCATACCTGCGTTATTTTTATGAGTTTTAACCTCTAATTTTAATTACGATGCAAATATAAATAAAATATTTTAATAACAAACCAATATTTTATCAAGAAAATGAAATAATTATTTGATTTTTATTTAATTCCTTTGAAATGGTTGTTAAATCATACCTAGAATTTTAGATCGAGATAGCAGGCAGGCCCCTAATATGCCCGCTCTTTCACCTAATTTGGATACTTTGATCTGTGTATCACGGGTTACCAAGTTTAAAGAGTACTTCCTAACGGCACTTTTAATAGGTAGACTTAAATATTCTCCCGTTTGCGACAAGGGCCCACCCAGTACGACCAGTTCTGGATTGAAAATGTTCATCAATCCTGCTATTCCTTTACCTAGATTAAAACCGATCTCCTCCAGTATCTCAATAGATAGCATATCCTCTTTGTGAATAGCGTCGATCAAGTCAGAGAGCCCGATGTATTCCCCGGCATCGATTTTACTGGCCAATATGGTGTTGCTACCCTCTTTATACCGCTCAAGGAGGGTACGGTACAGGGCAGAACCGGAAGCTCCAGTCTCGAGGCATCCTTTTTTACCGCAATGGCAAAGAATCTCATTCTCGAAGAAGCTGAAGTGCCCAAATTCTCCGGAGAAGCCTGATTTCCCGAAATAAACCTTGCCGTCTATGATGATACCGATACCTAATCCCCAAGATATATTGATGAATAGGATATTTTTTTCTCCTTTTACGACTCCTTGAAGATATTCGCCGTAAGCCATGGAACGGGTGTCATTCTCTATATAGATCTTTATATGTAGTTTTTCCTCAAGGATTTGAGACAAGGGCTTCTCCTCAAAGTAAAAAATGCTATAGCTATATCCGGCGAAAGGATTTACCCGTCCGGATATATTAATGCCAATGCTTAATATCTTTTCCCTTGGGATCGGCAACGAGTTTATAAATTCATTGATACATTCGCAAAGATGGTCTAAAGCGGCTGGTGTGTTTTCGAGTGTATAAGGGATATTCTGCTCAATGCGGATCTTATCTCCTTTAAAATCTAATATGGCTAGATTCAGTTGATCTTTCAGTATATCTACGCCCACAAAATAGCCGGATACGGGATTGAGCCCGTAAATACTAGGTTTACGCCCTCCGCTAGTCTCTTGTTTTCCAAAGTCGAGTATATAACCGTCCTCTTGTAATTCGCTAATTAGCTTAGTGACGGTGGGGATACTGAGATTCATTTCTTTACATACCTCCGCTATAGTAGCGTCTCCATTGGCCATATAATAATGTATGATCTTCTTTTTCAGAAGGCCACTGCGAGTATTGTCATCGGACGAGAGCAAGAACTTAGTTGTCATGGTTATACCTTTATTGAGTGATTAGGGCAAAGGTACAATAAGTTTTTTCAAAAACTAAGCGTAATAAAATAAAATTTTTTCATAAGGAGCTATCTTAATTGTAAGAATTTGTAATAGAAGTTGAATGACATAGTCTGCGGCGAACTTCGGACGTTTGATGGCAGTCTTCCTCTGGATCTACGGATTCATGAGCCCTGTAGCCGGTATGGTGGCAGACAGGGTAAACAGGAAGTGGCTAATCGTGGGTAGCTTATTTGTCTGGTCCTTCGTGACTTTGATGATGGGGTATTGCACGGATTTCAATCAGATCTATTACCTACGTGCCTTGATGGGGGTCAGTGAGGCCCTGTATATTCCTGCCGGATTATCGCTTATCACAGATTATCACCAAGAGAAAACACGGTCATTAGCCGTAGGTATCCATATGACAGGTCTATACGTAGGCCAAGCCTTGGGAGGATTCGGAGCTACGGTGGCCAGCGCTTATACGTGGGAAACGACTTTCCATTGGTTTGGTATCATCGGCATCGCTTATAGCGTGGTCTTGATCATCTTCTTACACGATAAGAAAGATCATGTCGAACAAGCCGTAAAACTGGAAAATTATCCGAAAGAGAATCCGATTTCCGGTGCGTTTAAAGGATTAGGGATGTTATTCACGAACATCGCTTTTTGGATCATTCTTCTTTATTTCGCCACGCCGAGCTTACCGGGTTGGGCGACAAAGAACTGGCTCCCTACCCTATTCGCTGAAAATCTCTCGTTGGATATGTCCGAGGCCGGTCCGTTATCTACATTCACGATCGCTATCTCTTCCTTTATAGGGGTAATCGCCGGAGGTATTTTATCCGATAAATGGATCCAGCGGAATGTCCGGGGACGTGTATACACAGGCGCCATTGGTTTGGCATTAACGATACCCTCTCTCCTATTACTAGGATTTGGGCACAACTTCCCGATGATTATCGGCGGTGGTCTTTGCTTCGGTATCGGTTATGGTATATTCGACGCCAATAATATGCCTATCCTTTGCCAATTCATCTCCCCCCGTTATCGGGCTACAGCCTATGGAATTATGAATATGACCGGTGTATTTGCCGGAGCCGCCATCACGGATATACTAGGAAAATCTACCGACGCTGGTAATCTTGGCCATGACTTCGCCATGCTAGCCGGATTGGTACTCATCGCACTTTTAATCCAAGTGATCTTCTTACGTCCGAAAGTCGCTAATATGACCGACGAATGCTAATTAATCTCATCCAATAAACTAAATAAACAACAAAAAAGTAATTCATTATGAAGAAGAATCTACTGCTCTTAATGCTCGCGCTCCTACTTCCGACATTTATGTACGGACAAGAGCAGACAGTCTCCGGAACAGTGCTGGATACCTACAACATGGGTGTCCCCGGTGCGTCTATCGTTGAAAAAGGCACGACAAATGGAACGATTACCGATTTCGACGGTAATTACACTCTCACCGTATCCAACAAGAACGCCACATTAGTATTTTCTTTCATTGGGTACAAGACACAAGAAGTTCCAGTAGCCGGAAAGGCCAAAGTAGACGTGATCCTACAAGAAAACGCCGAACAGCTAGACGAAGTAGTGGTAACCGGTTACGGTGGCTCACAAAAGAGAGCGACCTTGACAACCTCTATCTCTAAATTGGATAACGCCGTACTGGAAAATGCAGCTATGGCCAATGCCGGACAATCTTTACAAGGTACGGTTTCCGGTTTACGCGTAGTAAACATAAGTGGCCAGCCGGGTAAAGACCCCAATATCGTACTTCGTGGTGGAGCTACCATGACCGGAAAAGACAATGGAGCTTTGGTAGTGGTAGACGGTATCGTTCGTAACTCTTTGGCAGATATCAACCCTTCAGATATCGAGTCCATCCAAGTATTAAAAGATGCTGCCTCAACGGCCATTTATGGAGCACGTGCGAATGGCGGTGTAATCCTTGTCACGACCAAACGGGGAAAAGAAGGCGTAGCTTCCGTTTCCTATAAATTTAAAGGAGGAGCAAACTTCGCCCGTACAGGATATGATTACTTGAACGCAGAGGACTATATCTATTATAATCGCTTAGGATACAAGCGAACCGGACGTTCGGGTATCGATAACCAAATGGGCTATGGAGTTGGTAACGATTTATTCGACATTCGCTATCTAGATGACACGACGAAAGGTCTGTTAAACGAAGGTTGGCAACAAATGACAGATCCCAATGATCCTACAAAGCAACTTTTATTTAAGGATTATTCAGGCCAATTGAAAGATGCAGCTTTCAAAGACCCCTCATTCACGCAAGATCATTATTTGAACATTACAGGCGGTAACGATAAGGGTACTTTCGCTGCTAGTTTAGGTTATTACAAAGAAGATGGTTTGATCAAAGGTACTAGTTACGAACGCTTCTCCGGAACGTTAAACGGTTCCTATAAAATATTCCCGATCTTAACTGTAAACGGCGGGGCGACTTACACTTGGTCTCGTACGCCGGGATTATGGATCGGTCAATACGAGTTCTTCTATCGTACGATGAGCCAACGCCCAACTTGGAACCCCTATATGGAAGATGGATCTCCCGCTTCCGGTTTCGGTACCGGTGATGGTAATCCTCTTTACTACAAGGACAAGCTAACGAATACAAATGGAATCCGTCGTTCAACATACAACATAGGTTTCGATTTGCAAATCATTCCCGAGAAATTAGTATTAAAGGCTAATAGCGCTTTGTATCACGTAGATAATCAAACGGATAAATTTGATAAAGCCTATCAACAACAGAACTCTAGCACACCGAACCTAACGCGCCAGGCTGAAGCGAAATATGTAAAGGAAAATCAACAGCAACATAGTGTGACCTTGACATATTCTGATAGTTTCAAGGACAAGCACAATTTGGAAGCCATGGTCGGCGGTGAGTATTTCAATTGGCATCAATATACGTTAAACGCCAAGACTCAAAATTCACCTTCGGATGATATCCCAACCTTGAACGCAGGAAGTAACCGTACGTATTCATACAGTTACAAACAAGGCTATCGTATCCTTTCCGGCTTCGCTCGTGTAAACTATAACTACAACCTCAAATATCTGTTGTCTGTTGTAGCTCGTTATGATGGTATCTCCAAACTGAGCGACCACCGTTGGGGTTTCTTCCCGGGTGTCTCCGCAGGTTGGAACATCATGGAGGAAGATTTCTTCAAGGACTCCAAATTAGCGGATATTATCTCGAACCTGAAACCACGTGTCAGCTATGGTGTAAACGGTAATGTAAACGGATTAGGCTATTATGACGTATACGGTAGTTACGGACAGAAGGACAAAGACGGAAACATCATAACAAACTACAACAATTCCGTTGGTTTTTACAATGACCAATTGGTTAATAGCGGTTTACGTTGGGAGCAAAGTAAGTCTTTCGAAGTAGGTCTGGATATAGGTTTCTTCAATAACCGCTTAAGCTTTATCTTAGACTATTATAACCGTACGACTTCCGATTTGTTGACTGATCTGGATTTGCCTAATTACACGGGATTCAAAAGTATCAAAACCAACTTAGGAACACTGCGTAACCAAGGTTTTGAGATGGAGGTAAAAGCTAACATCTTAAATAATGTAGGAGGTTTCAGTTGGGACGTAACAGCTAACTTATCTACGGTAGCCAACAAGATCATCAAGCTTCCGGCAAACGGAAACGAGAACAACCGCCAAGGTGGATACCAAGTATGGGATCCGAAAAAAGGCGAAGTCGTTTGGGTTGGCGGAAAACAAGAAGGAGGAAAGCTGGGTGACTTGTTCGCATTCAAGCAAGATCACATTTTCAAAGATTGGGATGACGTAAAAGCAAACGCAAATAATCGTTATGACGCCATTGGTGAATTATATGGTCCAGCGGCATGGGAAGCCCTGAAAGACAAAACCGGAAAACAACAAATCGAGCCGGGTGACGTATGTTGGGCCGATTTGAATGGTGACGGTGTCATCAACAATCTAGACCGTGTGAAGGTAGGCAATATCTTCCCGAACGTAACAGGAGGTTTCTCTACCACCGTTTCTTACAAGGATTTCTCTTTATACGCCCGTTTCGACTACGCATTAGGCCATACATTGTATAACGACTTGGCCGCACGCTCTATCGGACAATACCAAGGTTCATTTAACATCATCGACATGGTTAAACAAAGCTGGTCTGAAGAGAACACGAATACGGATATCCCGAAATTCTACTATGCGGATCAATTGAGCAAAAAGAATATCACCCGCTCCAACAACGGACTTACGGCTGTAGATAACAACAGCTCACGATTCTATGAAAAGGGTGATTACTTGGCACTTCGCGAGA
This sequence comes from Parabacteroides sp. AF19-14, assembly GCF_003635485.1. Taxonomy (NCBI): domain Bacteria; kingdom Pseudomonadati; phylum Bacteroidota; class Bacteroidia; order Bacteroidales; family Tannerellaceae; genus Parabacteroides; species Parabacteroides sp. AF19-14. Next base: position 8,083 of record NZ_QTMJ01000018.1, read on the forward strand.
TCACATTGACATGGAACTTACCGAAAAGATGGATCAATAAAGCGTTTATGTCAAACGCCTCTGTTTATGTCACCGGACAAAATCTGTGCTACTTTACCGGTTATTCCGGAGTATCACCAGAACCAGCCGTAGATACCTATTATGGTCAAGGCATCGACAATGGTAGATATCCGACTCCTAAGACTGTCCTTATGGGTGTATCTGTAACTTTCTAATTAACGCATAAAAATTAAACATCATATGAAAAAGATATTTATAACCTTTATGGTGGCTGTGTCCTTGTTGACATTCAATCGATGCACCTCGTTGGACATGGAGCCAGTCAGCAGTATTTCCGATGCTAACTATTGGAAATCATCGGACCAATTCAAGGCATTCAATACAGGTCTGCATTCCTTGCTTCGCTTACGTAGCTATAATATATTCGTACTGGGTGAACCACGTGCCGATATTTATGGCGACCAGCCTTTCGGAGGTGAAGCCACTCAAGGCGTAGAACGATATCCGTATAATACGATCAACGCTGAATTTACGGGCATCAGCAATTTTGGAGATTTCTATGAGACAATCAACCAATTAAACCTCATGATCCGTAAGACCAACGAGACTACCTTATTAGATGAAAATGAGAAGAACTACTTCTTAGGTGAAGCATATGGTATGCGTGCGTATATTTATTTCCATCTATTACGTTCATGGGGAGATGTAATTTTGGTAACCGAACCTACTCTAGGTAACGAACTGGATATCTCTCATTTGGAAAAAGCGGCATCTCCAGCAAGTGAGGTCATGGACCAGATCAAGAAAGACATTGACGCTTCCGTCAATGCTTTCGGTAGTGATTATTCTTACAAATATGGAAAAGGCTACTGGTCTAAATCAGCCACATTGATACTAAAAGGTGAAGTTTATTTATGGAGTGGTCGCCAAATGGGTGGAGGTACAGGAGATTATTCTACCGCCAAGGCTGCTTTGCAAGATCTTCAACAAAACGGCAACCTAAAGCTACAGGATAAGTTTACTGATGTATTCGCCTATGGGAATAAGGAGAATAGCGAGATCATCTTCGCTTTCAAGAGTATCAAAGATGAATTCACCATGTGGAAAGATTATAATTGGCGAAACAACATGGTTCCGCAACGTGAATACATGGCAAACTATTGCGATGAATCAGGAACCCCATTCATGGAAATTCCGGGTTATAATTTCCACGGTTTAATGCGTTACCAAGTTAAGAAAGATCATTACTGGAAAACTTTCCGCGAAAATGATTCCCGTCTGACAGGAACCTTGAAAGCTGTTTATCAAAAACAGGAAGACGGAAGCATAAAGTACATCGCTCCATTCGCATACAAATTCCAAGGAACAACATTGGAGGGTAGCAACGAACGTAACTGGCTGGATGATTATCCTATTTACCGTTATGCCGATGCCCTGTTACTACTAGCCGAGGCTAAAGCTCTCTTAGGAGAAGATCCTTCCACGGAGATCAATGCCGTACGCGAGCGTGCTTACGGTTCTGAATATTTCAACGCACATAAAAACGAGGTCGCTTATCCGAATGACAAGGGAAGTTTCTATAACGATAACCCATTTGAGGGGGGCGATGAGAACGTGATGGAAGCTATATTGAAAGAACGGCTGCGCGAGTTCTTCTTCGAGGGCAAGCGTTGGTATGACTTGAGACGTTTCGGTAATCAATATGTCTTGAAATACACGACCGCACAAGAGTCCCGTCTTTTGTGGCCGATCAACGAGGATGCATTGACAAACAATCCAGCATTGAAACAGACTCCCGGATACTAATCGTACATAGGTTTAAGGCGATTGGATATAACTAGGTTTTTGGCACGAATTCCAAAGGGGCTTTGTTCATATGAATGAATATCGCTACCTTTGGAATTCACATATCTATTAATTTCAACCTACAAACAAAAAACATCATGAAAAAAACTTTCCTGTATTTCTGCCTTCTTTTCATCGTACAAACGGCTTTTGCGGCAGACAGTCTTTATGTGCGAGAGCAACAAATCCCCATCTTGATAGACCGGATCGACAATGTACTTTACGAGATGCGGATACCGGCCCAAAAAGGGGATGTATTAAACGAGATCACGATACAGATCGGAGACAATGTCGACCTGTCGGACATCCAAGCGATACGTCTATTTTATAGCGGAGTGGAAGCTCCTTCCCGCAAAGGGGAACATTTCAGTCCCGTTACGTACATATCCAGCCATATACCGGGAAATACCCGTAAGGCTCTTGAATCTTATTCCGTACGGCAAGATGAGGTTACCGCCCCCTTGTCGCGCACGGTAAAACTAACCTCTAAGCAACCGATGCTTAAAGGCATCAACTATTTCTGGGTAAGTATCCAGATGAAGCCTGAGACTTCCTTATTGGCAAAAGTAGCGACTACGATACCTAACGCCCAGATCAACAACAAACCGATCGACATCACTTGGAAAGGAAAGGTGGACGAACGCCATGTAGGTATCGGCGTACGCCAAGCCGGGGATGACGGATCGGCGGCCTTCCGCATCCCGGGATTAGTGACGACGAATAACGGAACATTACTCGGAGTCTACGATATTCGCTATAATAGCAGCGTGGACCTGCAAGAGAAAATCGATATCGGAGTAAGCCGCAGTACCGATAAGGGACAAACTTGGGAACCGATGCGAGTAGCCATGACTTTCAAACAAACGGATGGCCTGCCCCACGGACAAAACGGCGTGGGAGACCCATCGATCTTGGTAGACGAAAAGACCAATACGATCTGGGTAGTAGCCGCATGGACGCATGGTATGGGTAACGAACGGGCTTGGTGGAACTCCATGCCGGGAATGACACCGGACGAGACCGCCCAACTTATGCTCGTGAAAAGTGAGGACGATGGTAAGACGTGGAGCGAACCGATCAACATCACGTCTCAAGTAAAAGACCCGTCTTGGTATTTCCTATTGCAAGGCCCGGGACGAGGCATCACGATGCAAGACGGTACCTTGGTCTTCCCGATCCAGTTTATCGACGCTACCCGTGTGCCCAACGCCGGCATTATGTATAGCAAAGACCGCGGGAAAACATGGCACCTGCATAACTTAGCCCGCACGAATACCACGGAGGCACAAGTTGCCGAGGTAGAACCGGGCGTATTGATGCTAAATATGCGCGATAACCGAGGAGGTAGCCGTGCCGTAGCCACTACAAAGGATTTAGGCAAGACATGGACGGAGCATCCTTCCAGCCGTAGCGCCTTACAGGAATCCGTTTGTATGGCCAGCTTGATCAAGGTAAACGCCAAGGATAACATCACCGGCAAGGACCTTCTACTCTTCTCCAACCCGAACACGACAAAAGGGCGTAATCATATCACGATCAAGGCGAGTCTGGACGGCGGACTTACTTGGCCTACGGAACATCAAGTCTTATTAGACGAGGCCGAGGGCTGGGGATATTCCTGTCTCTCCATGATCGATAAGGAAACGGTTGGAATCTTTTACGAGTCAAGCGTGGCGCATATGACCTTCCAAGCCGTTAAGCTAACAGATCTTATTCCTTAGAGAAACAATCTATGAGATCAATACTGAATCTTATTCTTATTGTATATATAGGCATTTCCGGGTCTGTACAGGCCCGGAATCCTGTTTTATTGCCCTTGCCTCAAAAATACGTCCGGACAAACGCTTCGTTCCACCCGAAGCAAATCGCAGTTTCTTCCGAAGGGAAACTCCGTTCCATCCTAATGGAATTCTTGGAGGAGCTGCCGGTAAGCGTCCAACCGGACAGCCGATACAAGATAGAGGTTTCCTTGGTTGACAAATTGGACGGAATCCCCCTCAACTCCGAGGAGGCTTATCAACTAAGCGTCTCTTCCCGGGGGATAACCATCCGGGCGGTATCCGAGCAAGGAGCTTATTGGGCGATACAAACCTTGCGCCAACTGACCGAGCGGCAAGGGAAGCGATATTCCATCCAAGGCTGCGAGATCACCGACTGGCCTGCTTTCCGCATACGAGGATTCATGCAAGACGTAGGGCGGAGCTATATCTCCATGGAAGAACTGAAACGGGAGATCGAGGTACTTTCCCGCTACAAGATGAACGTATTTCATTGGCATCTCACGGAGAACCAAGCTTGGCGTCTGGAGAGCAAGATCTTTCCGATGCTGAACGACAGCTGCAATATGAGCCGTATGCCCGGAAAATATTACACGATCGAGGACGCAAAGGAGCTGGTTCGCTTTTGCAAAGAGCATAACGTACTATTGATCCCGGAGATCGATATGCCGGGGCATAGCGACGCTTTCATCCGGGCGTTCCGTCATGATATGCAGAGCAAGGAGGGTATGGCGATCTTAAAACTATTGATGGACGAGGTTTGCGAGGTATTCGAGGAGGTTCCTTACTTACATATCGGTACGGACGAGGTAAAGTTTACCAATCCAAAGTTCGTACCCGAGATGGTCGCTTATATCCGTGCGAAAGGGAAACAAGTGATCTCTTGGAACCCGGGATGGAAGTACAAACCGGGTGAGATCGACATGGAGCAAATGTGGAGTTACCGGGGAAAAGCGCGACCGGGCATTCCCGCGATCGACTCCCGTTTCCATTATATCAACCATTTTGATACGTTCGCCGACTTAATCGCCTTGTACACCAGCCGTATTTACAATGAACCGCAAGGAAGCCATGATTTGGCGGGTACGATCCTTGCCGTATGGCACGACCGGGTCGTACAGCCGGAGGACAAATTGATCCGGGAGAATAATTTGTATCCGAATCTATTAGCGATCGCCGAACGTTCTTGGTTGGGCGGCGGCTATCAATATTTCGATAAGAACGGAACGATGCTGCCTATCGATCCCGATAACGAGGAGCATAAGACATTTGTCGATTTTGAGCGGCGGATGTTATGGCATAAAGAACATCATTTCCAAGGATACCCGTTCGCCTACGTCAAGCAAACCAACGTGAGATGGCGTATCACCGACCCTTTCCCGAATGATGGGGAACTGACCCGTTCTTTCCCTCCGGAAAAGTCGCTTCAAGCGCAATATACCTATGAAGGGAAAAATTACGGTACGCACGACGCCATCGGTGCCGGAATCTACCTGCGCCATGTCTGGGGACCGCTGGTTCCCGGTGTCTATAAGGACCCGCAGCCGAATCATACCGCTTACGCATGGACTTGGATCTATTCGCCCAAGACGCAAGACGTAGGGGCGTGGATCGAATTCCAGAATTACGGGCGCTCGGAGATGGATCTTCCTCCCTCACAAGGGAAATGGGATTATAAAGAAAGCCGTATCTGGGTAAATGATCAAGAGATAACGCCCCCCGTATGGACCGCTACCCACCGGGAGAAGTCCAATGAGATCCCACTGGGGAACGAGAACTGCGTAAGCCGTAAACCAACCCCGGTCCATCTGGGAAAAGGCTGGAACAAGGTGTTCATGAAGCTTCCGGTCGGTACGTTCAATACCCCCGAGGTCCGTCTGGTGAAATGGATGTTTACGTTCGTTTGCGTCACACCCGATGGAGAGAAAGCGGTGGAAGGACTGGTTTACTCTCCGGATAAACAACTTAAATAACGTCTAATTCGGTTGAATGAAATGAGAAAAATAATAGGAATCTTATCCATCTTCCTCGCTTTCGCATTTATGAGCCAAGCGCAAAAGATCAAGGTGGCTTGCGTAGGTAATAGCGTGACCTACGGCTACGGAATCGAGAACCGGGAAACAAACTGCTACCCGGCCCAATTGCAACAGATGCTTGGAGATGCCTACGAAGTGGAGAACTTCGGGCATAGCGGGGCTACTTTATTAAACAAGGGATATCGTCCTTATACCCAACAAGAGGCGTATCAAAAGGCACTGAGGTTTGCCGGAGATTACGTGATCATCCATCTGGGATTGAACGATACGGACCCTCGGGCATGGCCGAATTACCGGGACGACTTCGTTCGGGATTATCTTTCCTTGATCGAATCCTTCCGGAAAGCCAATCCGAAATGCAAGGTATGGGTTTGCCGTATGACTCCGATATCTCACCGCCATCCTCGTTTTAAATCCGGTACAAGAGACTGGTACTGGATGGAGCAAGCGCTTATCGAAGAAATCGCCCGGATAGCCGGCGCGACCTTGGTCGATTTGCAGGAAGGATTATATGACCGTCCGGATCTATTGCCCGACGCATTGCATCCCAACGCTGAAGGTGCCGGTATCTTGGCCCGCACCGTTTATGGTGCGCTAACCGGCGATTACGGAGGATTACAGCTTCCTGCCATCTATTCGGACCGGATGGTCTTGCAACGGGATCAACCGCTTCCTATATCTGGTATCGCCAACCAAGGGGAGAAAGTAACCGTTACCCTCGCCGGACAAAGGAAGGAGACCGTAGCCGGTACGAACGGGAAATGGACTGTCACGCTCGATCCCTTGCGGGTAAGCGGGAAATCCTATACCTTAACGGTTTCTACCCCCAGCCGCACGCTGAACTATCGGGATGTAGTAGCCGGGGAAGTCTGGCTATGCTCCGGACAATCCAACATGGCGTTTCGGGTAAACGAGAGCGTAAAGGAAGAACAACAGCAACAATTGGATTACGCGAAACAACACTCGCAAATCCGTTTATTCGACCTAAAGCCCCGCTGGGAGACCTACGCCGTGGAATGGGACGCTTCCGTACTGGATTCATTGAACCGCCTGCAATATTACCACGACGCCCAATGGGAAGTATGCGACACGCGGAATACCGCACGCTTCTCGGCCATAGGATTTGCCTTCGGGCGTATGCTGGCCGATAGCTTACAAGTACCCATCGGATTGATATTGAACGCTGTTGGCGGCTCGCCTACGGAGGCATGGATCGACCGGAAAACACTGGAATTCGAGTTTCCGGATATCTTACAGGATTGGACGAAGAACGACTTTATCCAAGATTGGGTACGTGAACGGGCGGCCTTAAACATCAAGCAAGCGTCCAACCCGCTCCAACGCCATCCGTATGAGCCTTGTTATCTGTTCGAGGCGGGTATCCAACCCCTTCATCGATATCCCATCAAAGGGATTATTTGGTACCAAGGAGAATCGAACGCCCATAATATGGAAGTACACGAACGATTATTCCCGTTATTGGTGAACAGCTGGCGCCAGAATTGGAACGCAGACCTGCCTTTCTACTATGTCCAACTATCCAGCATAGACCGCCCGAGTTGGACTTGGTTCAGGGACAGCCAACGCCGCCTGGCGCAAACCGTATCGAATACGGGTATGGCCGTTAGTAGCGATCGCGGGGATTCTTTAAACGTTCACCCTACCCGAAAAAAAGAGATTGGCGAACGACTGGCACATTGGGCCTTGAACAAGACCTACGGACATAACGTAATCCCATCCGGCCCTTTGTTCCGCAACGCAACGTTTACCGATAACGCCGCCTATATCACTTTCGATTACGCAAAGGGCTTGAGAACTTCCGATGGGGACCCCATCCGTACATTCGAGATCGCCGAGCAGGAAGGACTTTACTATCCGGCGCAAGCCGTGGTAGAGAACGGGAAAGTAAAGGTGTGGAACGATCAAGTGACTCACCCGAAGCTGGTACGCTACGGCTGGCAACCCTTCACGAGAGCGAATCTTGTAAACGAGGCGGGCATGCCGGCCTCTACGTTCCGGGCAATAAAAGAATAAGCTATGCATAATAAACAACAAATCACCGGCTGGTTGTTCCTCCTGCTACTCTGCGTAGCGGGATGCGGCCAGCCTGTATCTAAAAAACAGAACACCATGATAAACTGGACAAAATTACCGGATCTACCGGGAGCAGCCGATACGGCTTCCCTTGGCGTTTCTGCCCCGTTCGCCGGCATCCATAACGGCGTATTGATCGTTGCCGGAGGTTGCAACTTTCCGGACAAACCCGTCACCGAGGGAGGAGCCAAGCGATATTATAGCGAGATATTCGTCCTTCTTCCTGAAGGCTGGAAAGAGATCGGCCGACTGCCTCGTCCCGTCGCCTACGGCGCTACGGTTTCCACCCCGGAAGGTATCGTTTGCATCGGAGGAAACAACAGTGATTCTTCCTTGGTAGAGGTCTCCCGCATCTCCTATAACCCCACGAAAGGAGAGGTAGCGGTTTGCGCCTTACCCTCCTTACCGTCTCCAATGGATAATCTCTCGGCCGCTTTTACCGGACAGGAGATTTACGTAGCAGGGGGAAATGAGAACGGACAGCCCTGCCATACCTTCTTACGCCTCAACCTAGCGAATATCGAAAAGGGATGGGAACAACTACCGGACTTCCCGGGAGCAGCCCGTGTACAACCGGTATTAGCGGCCGGAGAAAGTCCCAACGGCACACGTATCTATCTAGCCGGAGGCTTCCAGCCCATCCTAAACGAAGAGGAACCGATCGTCCCGACGGATGTATTGGTATTCGACCCGGCAACTTTTACCTGGCAACGAGAGACCGTTCTTCCCCCGTTTAAGGACGGAACGAACCGTACCCTAACAGGAGGCTGTGCCGTGACTTTCCAAACGGATAAAATCTTATTTATGGGAGGTGTGAACTACGATTGTTTCCTAGCCGCCATCGCCCGCCCGATCCATTTAGCAAAAGCGGAGGCGACGCAAGATTCAGCGGCCATTACCCGCCTGCAAGCGGAAGCCAAGGCCTATATGCACCATCCGGTAGAATGGTACCAATTCAATACCACCTTACTTCAATACGACCTATCCACGAAAGCATGGAGCGATCTGGGCGAATATGAGCAGTTGGCCCGTGCCGGAGCGGGAGCGGTTATCCAAGATGGCCGATTAACCATCATCAACGGAGAATTGAAACCGGGTATCCGCACGCCGCAAGTGAATCAAGCGAAATTATAATAGGGATTTAGTGGGATCGCTGGTAAGTTTGCCAACGATCCCTGTTTACTTTTCCCACCCGATTTTCAGTATCCGGAGTCTATTTAGAGCATACGTATCCCAAGGCAAATCCTAGACAATAAGCACGTAAATAATGTTCTTATATAAATCATTGAACATAAATATCTTAAAAAGACGATTATACTTTCCGCAAAACACGTACGTGTTTTTGGAAAAAGTCGTACATGTTTTTCGGGAAACACGTACATGTTTTTACTGAATCACACGACAGGAAACAAGAGCGTATATGGAAATATACAATAAGCCTGCATCAATCAAGATCGTTTTCGTTTCTCCCTCGGCTAGATACGGGCTCTCGTTTGCTATTAAATTTCCTGTTCCAAATCATGTACGCTCATCAATCTGATGGAAAAGCACATCTTCATTCCTAAGTGCTTCTTTAAAACGACTAGTTTAAACCATCGTTTTAGCTATTCGTTTTCATCACTTACAATTCTGGTAGGTAAAAATACGCTCTTTAACAACGTACAATGAAAGATAATTACAAAAGTCGGATTATGAAGAACTTATTTAATTACTGGTTTAAGACAAACAAGAAAAGCTTGTATGATCAATTAGGGAAAGAATTCAATGTCAGCGGCTTCCGTGTATATAAGTTAGCACACGGAAAAACCGCTTACTCTCATATGGATAGATTAATATTGGAGAAATTGCTTGAATTGAAGATTATCAGTGAAATCGGGTTCAGAATCTAAAGGTCCCCTCATTTCATACTTTCTTCTTTATAATTTATACGGACACCATACTTCGTGTATATTCGGTCTAACCCCATCAGGCCGCTGGGGTTAGGCTCGCTTTGCGCTTTACCGGATAAGATCTCCTCGCTCATCGTGATTAGATCCTTTACCCGTTGAGGGGTTTCCTTGTTCATTCCGAAATAATGTCCGGGGTAGAGGTATTTGATATCATATTTCTCGATCACCGCACTCATCTTCTTACAAGTAGATATGAGCGTAGAAAAGTCAACTCCCAGCAATAGATTACTGGAGCCGAACGAATCGCCGCTAAAACCATAAGCGGCATCCTTATCCACAAAAGTGGTTGAGCCGGGAGTATGCCCGGGAGTAAAGACTATCTCTAGGATACGCCCACCTAAATCTAGGATTTCACCGTCTTCAAGGAAACAAACTTTGCCTTTATAATTCGGCATAAATTCCGGTATACCTATCGTATCAGCCGGATTGATATAAATCTCCGGGAAATAATCAATAGCCGAGCCTGTATGGTCCGGATGCACATGCGTGGCGACCAGCGTAACCGGCTTATCCGTGATGGAAGCCACGAGCTTATCCAAATCCTTGATCTTTGTTCCGGCATCAATCAAGATCGCTTTCGTTTCTCCCTCGACCAGATACAGGCTCTCGTTCGCCATTAAATGACCTGTTCCAAACCATGTATGCTCATCAATCTGATGGAAAATCACATCTTCATTCCTAAGCACTTCCTTCTCCTCGATACCCGCCGTCTGTGCCTGGCAGAACAAAGCGATCCTTGACAGGAGCAACAACATCATTAATAAACCTAGTTTTTTCATTATCATATTCATTTTTAATTGTAGAGACGTAGCGTGCTGCGTCTCCTTTCGCCTAATAGTATTAAATCGCCGCGATCTTCCGAAGGCTTGCGTCCCATTTCGGCTCGGCGTGGATGAGACGGATAGCTTCTTCCGGCGTGTCGGCTACCGCCCACATCTTGGCGTGCTGGGGACGCATGAAATTCTCGTTCATGGCGTTCCTCAAAAGTTCCAACAAGGGATCATAGTAATGATTAATATTGAGGATTACGATCGGATTGAGGTAGAGACCGAGTTGTTTCCAAGTGATGATCTCCAGAAGTTCCTCTAATGTACCGCATCCACCGGGAAGGGCGATCACCGCATCCGAGAGGTTTGCCATGAGCTGTTTACGCTCGTGCATCGTCTCGACCTCAATCAACTCGGTCAAGCCTTTATGATACCAATCCTGCTCCACCATAAAATGGGGGATAACGCCCGTTACCGTTCCACCAGCCGCTAACGCAGCGTCGGAGACAGCGCACATCAAACCGATATTCCCGGCACCATTGACTACCCGTAGTTTTCGCTCCCCCAAAAGACGCCCCAATTCCTTGGCGGCGTCAAAATAAACCGAGGGAATCTTCGTGCTGGATGCGCAATACACGCAAACAGACGAGATGTTATTTATCTTCTTTTCTTCCATATCTTTTTATTCTTGATTTATATCGTAGCCAAATAAGGCGAAATCCCCCAGACAAGGATCATCGGGGAAGACTTTCGCCAATGCGTCCGTTATCTCACGGGCCGTACGAAGGGTAGCGGTTTTTTGGCCTGTCAAGCCCAAGCGCAAGGAGATCTGGTGCACATGCGTATCCAACGGGATGATTAATTGGCGGGGATGCACGGCTGTTCTCCAGATACCGAGATCGACGATACCATCCGTACGCACCATCCAACGCAAGAACATCGCCAGACGCTTACAAGCGGAAGTCCCGTGCAAGACCGGAATGCCATTGAGATCAGCAAAAAGTTGTCGCAACCGCAAGATAGGATCTTCGCAAGGACCGGCGGCGGCCATAGCGTCTTCCATACAGTCGTAGGTATCGTATATATCCTTTAGGCGACAACAAAGGAGATGCAGATCATGATAGGTATAAAAACGGTAAAAGGTATCCCGCCCGCGAACCGGGCGGTTCCGTAGGGGAGCGAAAGAAGTCTCTCCGGTACGGATAAACTCGTAAGGACTTTCGCCCATCAGCCGGTGTAGCTCTTCCGCTTTTTGGAGAATATGCGCCCTGCGACCGTAAGAGATCCACGCCGTCAGGAAAGCCGATATCTCAATATCCCGTTTCTCCGTAAACCGATGGGGGAATCGCACCGGATCATCCTTGATAAACGATTCCGTATTGTACGTTTTCGCCCATTCACGAAGTAAAGAGATGGTCTTTGTATCCATGTTATTTCTTCTTTAGAAAATATTGCCGCTCGGGTTCCGGATAATGCTCGATAGCGTAACGAAGCGCCGTACGAGGAAGACGAGTAGCGTTGCGTTCCAAGAAATCGGTAAGCGTCTGCCGCTCCTTTTTGCCGACCTCACGCAGCATCCACCCAACCGCCTTATGCATCAAATCGTGTTTATGACCGATCAACCGTTCGGATAACTCCAAAGTATCCCCAAAATCATTCCGACGGATAAATGCCCACGTAGAGACGATCGAGATCCGTTGTTCCCATAAATTCTCGCTTTCCGCCAAACGGTAGAGGAGGGAACGATCTTTGTCCACCAAATACTCGCCGACGATATCCCGACAGGTTAAGTCTACCAAATCCCAGTTATTGCAACGCCGCATATTCTTCAGATAGAATCGGAAGATGGCTTCCCGCTCTTCCGGCATCACTTTCCGATCCTGGAAACGATAGACCAAAATCAGCAAGGCACATAGACGTGCCTCATGCCACGGACTATCCAGCAACAGCTGCAGCTCATCGAAAGGAGTCGCCTTATTAGCCTTCGCTATGCTGCGGGTTTGCGGGACAACCACCCCGAGAAACTGATCGCCCTCGCCATATTGACCGGGACCAGTCTTGAAAAAGCGGCTCAAATGAACCGCCTTCTCGGGTGTACCGACCGACTGTAGCTCGGATAGGATAAACGCCGCCGTCATGGCCGGAGTACCCGTGATACGGGACGATCGCCCTCCAAGAACCCGATCACGTTGTTGCATACCGTGCGTGCCATAATGATACGGGTTTCCATCGTCTGGGTGCCGATATGAGGGGTTAATACCACGTTGTCCATTTCCAATAACTCGGGGAGAGGATAGTCTCCAAACTCGAATACATCCAAACCGGCACCATGAATCGTACCTTCTCGCAAGGCTTTTACCAAGGCATGCTCGTCCACCAACGGGCCACGGGCCGTGTTGATCAGGATGGCGGAAGGCTTCATCTGCTTGAACTCTTCCTCGCCGAGGATATGATAGGTATCGGGGGTATAAGGGGCGTTCAAGGATACGAAATCGGCTTTCGCCAGAAGCTCTTCCTTGGAGACGTAGGTAACATTCAATTTGGTCTCGTCCTCGATGCAAAGCTGACGGCGATTGTGGTAGATCACATCCATGCCCAAAGCATTCGCCCGTTTCGCCAAAGCCTTGCCGATACGTCCCATACCGATAATACCCAAGGTCTGTCCGGTAACCGGCATACCGAGGTTCTCCAGTACACCGACCTTCATATCCTTACCAAGCGTACGCAGCTTACGATCACATTCCGTGATACGCCGGGCGGTATCCAGCATCAAGCCTAAAGCGATATTGGCGGTAGGGGCCGTGACAGGATCAGGCGTATTCGCCACCGTCAAGCCTTTCTCGAGGGCGTAGGCCACATCGATATTATTATAACCAACGGCGTAGTTAGCGATCAGCCGCAATTTCGACGCATGGTCGATCAACTCTTTGTTTACCGGGAAATCGAACATGGAGCAGAGCACATCGTACTCCGGTATCATCTCGAAAACCTCCTCATACGTAAAATCTCTTCCTTCGGGAAAGGTTACCTCGTACTTACTTTCCAGCTCAGTGAATCCCTCGCGGAACATGTCGTATGTCACTAATATCTTCATCTTGGATCTATTTGTTATTCAAAAAGCAAAAATACAAATCAATTGGCAATTAATTCCTAAATTTGTGACCAATATATATTTATTATGGTACTAAACTATATTTGGATCGCTTTCTTCTTGATCGCTTTCGTCGTGGCCGTAGGTAAACTGGTCATTGGTGGGGATACCGCTGTTTTTACCGAGATTATCAACGCTTCTTTCGCCTCGGCCAAGACGGGTTTCGAGATTTCGTTAGGATTAACGGGGATCTTGTCGCTTTGGCTGGGCATCATGAAGATCGGCGAGAAGGGGGGGGTGATACAAGCGTTCGCACGATTGGCGGCTCCCGTATTCAGCAAGCTTTTTCCGGATATCCCAAGAGATCATCCCGTGACCGGTTCTATCTTCATGAACCTATCGGCAAATTTACTGGGACTGGATAATGCCGCCACGCCAATGGGATTGAAAGCCATGCAACAGTTACAGGAATTAAACCCGAATAAAGAATCCGCCAGCAACTCCATGGTGATGTTCTTATGCATCAATGCCTCGGGACTGACCTTGATCCCGATCACCATCATGATGTACCGGGCGCAGTTAGGAGCGGCGAATCCATCAGACGTATTCCTGCCGATCATGCTCGCTACATTCACATCAACCCTAGTCGCTATTTTAGCGGTTTGCGTACGGCAGAAGATCAATATCCTCCAACGGAACCTAATCCTGTTTTTCGGGGGACTGGGGCTATTTATCGGAAGCTTGGTATGGCTATTCAACTCGATGGAACAAGAGCAAGTTTCCTTGTATTCGACCTTATTCGCCAACACGCTTCTTTTTACCATTATCTGCGGATTTATCATCAGCGGCATGCGTAAAAAGATCAATGTATATGATGCTTTTATAGAAGGGGCGAAAGAAGGTTTCCAGACAGCTATAACGATTATTCCTTATCTGGTAGCTATCCTAGTAGGTATCGGTGTCTTCCGGGCTTCCGGAGCGATGGATTTCATCATACAAGGCGTTCGTTTCGGCATCGCTTCGATAGGACTCAACACGGATTTCGTGGAAGCGCTGCCTACCATGTTGATGAAACCGTTAAGCGGGAGCGGGGCTAGGGGCATGATGCTGGACGCCATGAACACGTATGGGGCGGACTCTTTCGTCGGCCGCCTGTCATCCATCGTTCAGGGCTCTTGCGATACGACATTCTATGTAGTCGCTCTTTACTACGGTAGCGTAGGTATCCGTAATACCCGCTATACGGTACAATGCGCCTTGTTAGCGGATCTGGCCGGGGCGATAGCGGCGATAGCGATGGCTTATCTGTTCTTTTAACATTCCATGCAATCAATGGATTTAAAATGAATCTATTTAAAATCGAATGATTACATTTGTAACGAAATTTCAATACGATAAATAGACCTTATGGCAATAGCATATTACGCCGAAGATATCGAGCTTCCGGCAATCAAGAAAAGAGCGGTTAGCGGCTGGGTCAAGGCTGTGGCCGAGACATACGGAAAGAAAACGGGAGATATCAGCTATATCTTCTGTTCCGACGAGAAGATATTGGAGGTAAACCGCCAATATCTCCAACACGATTATTACACGGATATCATTACCTTCGATTATACGGAAGGAAATAAGATCTCGGGGGACCTGTTCATCAGCCTCGATACGGTCAGGACAAACGCCGAGACATTCCACACGGATTATAACGAGGAACTCCACCGTACCATCATCCACGGCATCCTGCACCTTTGCGGTATCAACGACAAAGGCCCCGGCGAGCGGGAGATCATGGAGGAGAACGAGAACAGAGCGTTAGCGATCTTGCCGGAGGAATGTCGGGGATAAAACATCGATCAATCCCAAAAACACAAATATGAAAACAGAAGACATACCTTACGATTACACGTATTGCTACGCCACGGACGAGCAATGCCCGAAAGCAGTCCATTGCCTGCGTAGCCATGCCGCAAGGCTGAACGAGGAACAAGCGATCTCTCTTAATTCACGATTTACTGGAGATCAGAAACGCCATCCTAGATTGAATTGAATAACCCCATTATGATCTTTTCCCCTAAAATGATTGCTTCCACCGAATGAGTATTCCGGCTCCTTAAAGAAATGGGTACATCCTAAATTATAATTGGCGGAGATGACTAATCCCATGTCAAAGGTATAGCCAAACCCCATTGAAACGGAGAAATCACAATTCCGGATCTCTTCTTTTTTATCACCGGAGAAATCGTACTCGCTCTGGTGCACCGGAGTAGGACCTGAGACGAAAATATAATTCGAAGCTTTCGCCCTTACATTAAAGCCAACTTGTGGGCCCGCGAAAAGATGGAATCCTCGATACAAATAAAATTTAGCGTAAATAGGAATATTTAAATAATCTGCCTTTAGCCGGGCTGTCTCGCCTTTAGCGTTTTCTTTTTGATAACCTTGCATAGAATAATAAACACCCGGTTCTAAAGCAAACAGTTTACTAAAACGTATTTCCTCCGCCACACCAATATTTAACCCCGGACGCATGTCCGCAAAACTTTCGGGATAAGTATTTGCCAAATTCAAGCCAATCCTAGGAATAAAATGGAACTCTTGAGCATCGGCTCGCGACAAAGAGAAAACAAACAAGATAAACAGTAATACAACTTTTCTCATAACTCCTACATTTAAAACATATCTATATTTATAGATGATTTAAGATACATAAAAGTTGCACTCCCTATCTCATTACTTCACATTAGGGGAGGCACTTCTTCCTCCACCATGATGGTAGCAGCCTTGACAGCTCAAGCACCAAATATTACTCGATCAACAACGGCTCCTGTTTTCCCGAATCATATACGACAAACATAGAGCCGTCTTTCTCGATCATGACGCCACGGCCTCGTTCCTTCTCCTTGTTTTCTTGATTATCGACATTCACGGCAATCACTTTATAATGATAGAAAGTCGTGATATCATCGAAAATGGTATGACCTACAAAGATGCGGTTCACATTATATTTCTCTAATATTTTCCGCAAATCATCCCGGTCTAGCGGATGATACTTATCCGCGCTACGTACCATACCCCGATACCAGATCGGTCCATACGTAGCGAACATAAAAGAAAGATCGGAGCCTTTATCTATATTACGTTCTTTTTTCGTCAAGAAGAGACCATCGCTCACGATCTCATTCACGGTAGGGATATCGTAATTCCGGTCTAAAAACTCCTTGCTCAACCCAGCATGGACAAACAGGTTATCTCCGACCACTTGTATAGAGTTACGAGTTTTCAACCAATGTCCCAACTCGCTTTTCTGCCAAAGCTCCGGATAGGTCATTCCTAAAGTATCCGCCAATTGAGTATATTTCTTCTTCGTATATCGCAAATCATTTCCCAGAACCATGGTCTCATGATTTCCGATTAAGAAAGTCACTTTTCCACCGGCATCCTCCGCTTCTTTCTCCAATTTGTAGATCAACCAATAGATAGGGAGTACATCCACGCCCCGGTCAAAGACATCACCGATTATTACCAATTGGTTAGTCCCGAAAATCCAATTATAGTCCGCATCGATCACTTTTCCCGCCTTTAACAGGGAGGCGAAACAAGACCAGTTCGCATGTGGATCTGAAAGAACAAATGTCTTCTCCGGTTGCACATCTTTCCATTTCGGACGAGAGACGGAGTGTATGGTTACCGGAAACAATCTCTCCCCGTTATCGGAAAACACCTCGAATGAAAAGGTGGTAGGTATACTTTTATAATGCTTATCCAATAACCGGCCTTTCCCATCTACAGATATCGCACGCATACTACCATCATCCGCTTTCAATAGATAGGGACCATCGATCGATAACTTCTCGATCGCTTGACGAGGTTTCTTATCTTTCCCATAAACCGGACTGAAGCAAGAGGTCAGTAAAACCAGGAAAACAAGGATACGGCATTGAATAGAATTCATAGCAGCTTAAATCTTTAGTTCGTTAAACCTGAAAACAATGTATGTATTTATTATACAAATATAAACGAATTCTTTCACGAACACTCACTATCTTCGCGTAAAATAAAAGGGAATAAAAATGACTTTCAATTACGACGTAATAGTAGTAGGCGCAGGACATGCCGGCTGTGAAGCCGCCGCCGCCGCGGCGAATCTAGGATCAAAGACGCTTTTGATCACGATGGACATGAACAAGATCGCCCAGATGAGTTGTAACCCGGCAGTCGGGGGAATCGCCAAAGGACAGATCGTACGAGAGATCGACGCGCTAGGCGGATATATGGGAATCGTGACCGACCAGACCGCTATCCAATTCCGTATGTTAAACCGGAGCAAAGGACCGGCCATGTGGAGCCCGCGTGCCCAAAGCGACCGTGCCCGTTTTATCGATTGCTGGCGGGGCATACTGGAGAATATGCCGAATCTATCCATCTGGCAGGATATGGTTCAAGAACTGATTATCGAGCATGGACAAGTCTGCGGCGTTCGTACGGGAATGAATGTCGTATTCCGTGCCGGAGCGGTGGTGCTTACGAACGGGACCTTCCTAAACGGCCTGCTTCATATCGGAAGAACCCAGATACGGGGCGGACGTATCGCCGAGCCTGCGGCGACCGGACTTACCGAGCAACTCATCTCTTTAGGTATCCAAACAGATCGTATGAAAACCGGAACACCGGTCCGTATCGATGGCCGGAGCGTTCACTTCGATGAAATGGAGGAACAACCGGGGGAGAACGATTTCCATAAGTTCTCCTACATGGATACTAGTCATCGTAAATTAAAACAATTGAGTTGCTGGACTACCTTTACGAACGAGACTTGCCACGATATATTACGGGAAGGTCTCCCCGACTCTCCTCTTTATAATGGACAGATCAAAAGTATCGGTCCCCGTTATTGTCCTAGTATCGAAACGAAAATCGTGACGTTCGCCGACAAGACGCAGCATCAACTATTCCTAGAGCCGGAAGGCGAGACCACGCAGGAATACTACCTAAATGGCTTCTCCTCTTCCCTACCCTTGGATATCCAGCTTCGTGCGCTCCAAGCGATCCCCGCTTTCCGTGACGTGCAAATCTATCGTCCCGGATATGCGATTGAATACGATTTCTTCGACCCGACTCAGCTAAGACACAATTTGGAGACCAAACAAATCCGAAATCTTTTCTTCGCCGGACAGATCAACGGGACTACCGGATACGAGGAAGCCGGCGGACAAGGTTTGGTAGCGGGTATCAACGCCCACATCAATTGCCACGGCGGACAACCTTTTATCCTTGGAAGAGATGAGGCTTATATCGGTGTCCTTATCGATGATTTGGTAACAAAAGGCGTAGACGAGCCTTACCGTATGTTTACCTCTCGTGCGGAGTACCGCATCTTACTGCGCCAAGACGACGCAGATATGCGACTCACCGAGAAATCCTACCAAATGGGATTGGCCAAACAAGACCGCTACGATTTACTGCGAGAGAAAAAAGAGAGCCGTGACGCTATCATCCGTTTTGTGGAGACCTACTCCGTAAAGCCTCAATATATAAATAGCGGTTTGGAGAAACTGGGCACAGCCCCCCTATCCCATGGTTGCAAATTATTCGATGTCGTACTCCGTCCGCAGACTACCTTAGAGAACCTAGCGGATCTAGTTCCGGCCCTTCGTGCGGAGCTGGACAAAGTCCCGGCCTCTCGTAAGGAAGAGATCATCGAGGCCGCCGAGATATTGATTAAATATAGCGGCTACATCAAACGAGAGCAAATCATAGCGGACAAGATAAACCGCTTAGAGAATATCCGGATCAAGGGTAAATTCGATTACAATTCTATCCAGTCTTTATCTACGGAAGCCCGCCAGAAATTGACCCGGATAGACCCCGACACGATCGCTCAAGCGAGCCGCATCCCGGGTATTTCCCCTAGCGACATCAACATCCTTTTGGTACTGCTCGGAAGATAAAACACGAAATGTTCCACGTGAAACATATTAAAGAAGATATTCAAATGAATGAAGCTAAAACACTGGTTATACGAGGAAATCTGGTAGATATAATCAACAGGCGCACCTTCGGGGCAGAGATTTCAATCCTAAACGGGCATATCGGAAAGGTAACCCCTACCGGACAAGATGAGGGATATTACCTCCTCCCCGGCTTTATTGACGCGCATGTCCATATAGAGAGTAGCATGGTAACCCCTGCGGCATTCATTCACGCAGCCGTACGCCATGGCAGTATCGGTGCCGTGGCGGACCCTCATGAGATAGCGAATGTAATGGGTACCGAAGGAGTCGAATATATGCTCGACAACGCGAAAAGGATTTCTTTCTACACATGGTTCGGTGTCCCATCTTGCGTACCGGCTACGATTATGGAAACCTCCGGTGCGATCATAGACGCAGATGAAACCGCTCGTTTGTTGGAACGAGAGGATCTACACTTCTTGGCAGAGATGATGAATTACCCCGGAGTCTTAAATAAAGATCCGGAAGTTATGCGCAAAATAGAAGCCGCGAAAAACGCAGGGAAACCCATCGACGGACATTATCCCCTAGCAACAGGCCCCAAGCTAAAGGCATATATCGAGTCTGGCATTTCCACCGATCATGAAACCATCTATCTAGAAAAAGGCCGTGAGAAATGTGATCTTGGGATGCATGTCCTTATTCGGGAAGGAAGCGCAGCGAAAAACTTTGACGCACTTCATCCGCTATTGAAAGAGTATCCCGAACAAATCATGTTCTGTACGGATGACGCGCATCCTTCCTTTTTAAACAAAGGACACATAAATAGGATGGTAAAAAAATCGCTGGATTTAGGATATGATCTATATGATGTATTACGGGCCGCTTCCTATAACCCGGCCATGCACTATAAAATTCCCGCAGGTTTCTTACGAGAGGGAGACTCCGCCGATTTTATCCAAGTAGACAATTTAAAGGATCTAACCATACAGGCAACCTATATACAAGGAACCCGTGTATACGATGGAGAGAAATGCATGCTTTCACTCCAAAAGCCTATACATCGCAATAATTTCCACACGAAACCGATCCCATTAGAAAAGCTAGCGGTAAAAGCGAAAGGGGAACAGATGCGTGTCATTGTTTGCGAAGACCGCGAATTAATCACGAAAGAAGAACTATATCCTGTACATACATTCGATGGATTTGTAGAATCGGATACAGAACGAGACATTTTAAAACTCGTCATTCTAAATCGCTATCAAACGGCTCCTCCGGCTATTGCCTTTATAAAAGGAACAGGGCTCAAGCTCGGTGCCATCGCTCAAAGTATTTCCCACGATAGCCATAACATCATCGCTATAGGTGTTACCGATTTCGAGCTTATGCAAGCGATCAATGCGGTAATAAAGGCTAAAGGTGGAATCGCAGTAAGCAGTATGGACGAAGTCACTCTCCTGCCCTTGCCGGTAGCGGGATTGATGAGTGACGAATCATTGGAAGAGACGAGCCGCCGTTACGAAGAGATCGAGGAAAAGATCAAACGGTTAAAGACACCGATGGATTCATTACAAATGACGCTTTCTTTTATGGGATTGCTGGTGATCCCATCCTTGAAACTTAGCAACAAAGGTTTGTTCAATAGCGAGACATTCCAATTTACTTCCCTATTCGTATGATAGCCGATAAAGACGAACATATCAAGACGATCCTATCGGTCATTCCGGAAAAGCCGGGATGCTACCAGTATTTCGATGAAAACGGAACGATTATATACGTCGGCAAGGCGAAGAACCTAAAACGACGGGTATCCTCTTATTTCAACAAGGTACATGATAGTAATAAGACCCGTGTGTTAGTCAAACAAATCCGGGATATCAAATATATAGTCGTCGATACGGAAGAAGACGCGTTACTACTGGAAAACAACCTCATCAAACAGTATCGTCCCCGCTATAACGTTTTATTGAAGGACGACAAAACCTACCCTTCCATCGTGGTAAAGAACGAGTACTTTCCCCGGGTTTTCCAAACCCGGAACATCGTTCGGGACGGATCGCAATATTACGGTCCTTATCCCTCTTTGTTCACGGCGAAAGTGATGCTACAGATGCTAAAGGAACTTTACCCTTTACGCACTTGCAAATATCCCCTCACTCCCGAATCCATCGCACAAGGACGCTATAAGGTTTGTCTGGAATACCATATCAAGCGTTGTAAAGGGCCTTGTGAAGGCTTGCAATCATTGGAAGAATACCAGCAAAATATTTCCGAGATCAAAGAGATTCTGCGAGGCAACATCTCGCAAATTAGCAAACACCTCTATGAGGAGATGCAATCGCTCGCTGCCGAGCTCAAGTTCGAGGAAGCGCAAAAGATCAAGGAAAAATACGAAGTCATCGAGAACTACCGTTCTAAATCTACGGTCGTAACCCCGATGCTACATAATATAGATGTATTCACGATCATAGAGAATGACCATTCCGCTTATGTAAACTTTATGCATATCGGAAACGGGGCGATCGTACAAGCCTATACATTCGAGTATAAAAAACGATTGGACGAAAGCAAGGAGGAATTGTTAAGCCTAGGCATTATCGAGATGCGGAATCGTTTTAAAAGCACCGCCCGGGAGATTATCGTGCCTTTCAAGCTGGACATGCAGCTAGAGAATGTCACTTTCACCATTCCCCAAAGAGGAGATAAAAAGAAACTGCTTGATTTATCCGAGATGAACGTTAAGCAGTTTAAGGTAGACCGCTTGAAGCAAGCGGAAAAGTTGAATCCGGAACAACGGAATACCCGTATCTTGAAAGAGATCCAAGAGGCCTTGCATCTGGAAAAACTGCCCGCTCATATCGAATGTTTCGATAATTCAAACATACAGGGAAGCGATGCGGTAGCGGCTTGCGTGGTATTCAAGATGGGGAAACCGTCCAAGCAGGAGTATCGTAAATACAATATAAAGACCGTAGTCGGTCCGGATGATTACGCCTCCATGAAAGAAGTCGTCCGTAGGCGTTACGGGCGAGCGATCGAGGAGCGATCTCCCCTACCCGACTTGATTATAACAGACGGTGGAAAGGGGCAAATGGAAGTGGTTCGCTCGGTGGTAGAAGATGAATTAGGCTTGTCCATTCCAATCGCCGGACTAGCGAAAGATGGTAAGCACCGAACCTCGGAGTTATTATTCGGGTTCCCACCCGTAACCGTTGGCATGCGTTTGGACAGTCCGCTATTCCATCTGCTTACCCGGATACAAGACGAGGTACACCGTTTCGCCATCACTTTCCACAAGGATAAACGAAGTAAGACCCAGACAAAATCCGAATTAGACACCATTAAGGGTATCGGTGAAAAGACAAAAGTATTACTTTTACGTCACTTTAAAAGCGTAAAACGAATCAAGGAAGCAAGCTTCGAGGAACTGAAATCCGTGATTGGCGAGGCGAAAGCCAAGGCACTACAAGAGGGACTGGATGGAAAGCGAACAGAAAGCGAACAAAAATAAAACAAAAGCGAACAAAAAGCGAACAAGATGAGAACAGTTACACAACGTGTGCAGCACGCTTCCGTCACGATAGACGGACAGCTTAAGTCCAAAATTGGAAAGGGGCTATTGGTATTAGTCGGTATCGAGGACAAGGATACGCAAGAAGACATTGAATGGTTGGCAAAAAAGATCACCAACCTACGCATATTTGACGATGAAAACGGGGTCATGAACCGCTCGGTTATCGAAGCGGGAGGCGAGATCATGGTTGTCAGCCAATTTACCTTACACGCCTCTACGAAAAAAGGGAACCGCCCCTCCTACTTAAAAGCGTCTAAACCGGATATCGCCATTCCGATGTATAAAGCTTTTTGCGAAGAGGTAGGGCTTCAACTCGGAAAACCTGTACAAACCGGAACATTCGGAGCTGATATGAAAATTGAACTTTTAAACGACGGGCCGGTTACTATTATTATCGACTCTCAAAATAAAGAATAAGTATGGCAGATATAACCTTACAACAAGCCCAGCAAATGGTAGACTCTTGGATCAAGACCTATGGGGTCCGTTATTTCAATGAGCTTACCAATATGACCATCCTCACCGAGGAAGTGGGCGAGCTAGCCCGGATCATGGCACGTACCTACGGTGAGCAGTCTTTCAAGGAAAGTGACAAACACCGGGATTTAGGCGATGAAATGGCGGATGTGTTATGGGTATTGCTCTGTCTGGCCAACCAGACCGGAGTAGATCTTACCGCCGCTTTCGAGAAGAATCTCCAAAAGAAAACAGACCGAGATAAAGAACGACATATAAACAATCAAAAACTATAAGCATATGGCACATCATCACGATTGCGAATGTGGACATGATCATCATCATGAACATGAACACGAATCAAATTCCGTACAGATAGACCGTTATCATGAAGCTTTCAATAAGTTTGAGCCGGCCCTGCCGGATACCCAGACCACCGAGGCTGTAAACGCTCTTTTAGAGAAACATTTCCAAGAGAACTTTACACCGGAAGTATTGAAAACGATTCATGGTTGCATCGACTTGACCTCATTAACCAGCCTGGATACCAAAGAAAGTATCTGGAAGATGGTAGACACGGTAAATGATTTCGAGGGAACTCGTCCGGATGTCCCGAACGTAGCCGCTATTTGCGTCTATCCCCTATTCGTGGAAACGGTTAAGCAGGCACTTACTGCACAAGAGGTTAAGATCGCGTCGGTTGCCGGAGGTTTTCCATCCTCACAGACATTTACGGAAGTCAAGATCGCCGAAACGGCCATGGCCGTCATGCAAGGAGCCGATGAAATCGACGTTGTCATGAACCTAGGCTATTTCATGGAAGACAATTTCGAGGAACTGACGGAAGAATTACAAGAGATCAAAGAGAGCTGTCGCCACGCCCATTTAAAGGTAATCCTAGAGACCGGAGCTTTAGTCACAGCGGAGAACATCCAAAAGGCATCCATCCTAGCCATGTATTCCGGTGCGGACTTCATCAAGACCTCCACGGGTAAAGGATACCCGGGAGCCACTTTCGAGGCCGCCTATACCATGTGCAAAGCCATCAAAACCTACCATTCCATCACCGGAAACAAGGTTGGCATCAAGATCTCCGGAGGCGTACGCACGGCGGAAGACGCAGTTCGATATTATACGATCGTAAAGGAAATACTGGGCAACGAATGGCTGAACAAGGATTTGTTCCGTATAGGAGCGAGCAGTCTGGTCGGTGATATAGAAAAACGACTCGGGAAATAGTCCATTCTAATTAAACCGGGCGCAGATGACTTAGAATCCTGTGTCCGGTAAGCACTCTCAAAGTAAGTTAACTTACCTTGGCATCGAAGTTAACTGACTTCGTCAAGTAAGTTAACTTCATTGGCTATTGAAGCATACTTACTTTTTTACTAACAAGAGCCATCTCTCTACAACTAATAGATAAAGGAATTTCTATTTGGAGCGAGTCATAATATAATCCGCCAACTGGATCAAGGATATCCGAGCCTCGGATTCCGGAAGCCTCAAAAGAACATCGACCGCCTTATCATGATATTCCTTCATGCGGGCCTCGGCATATTCGATTCCACCATTCGCCTTGGCGAACTCGATCAAGGAATCGACATTCTCCGCCGCGAAATCCTTCCGTAAAATCATATCCAAATAACGGGCGGCCTCCTCTTCCCTACCCTGCCGCAAGGCATATAATAATGGAAGCGTAACCTTACCCTCACGAATGTCATTTCCCGTCGGCTTACCGATATTCGCCTCCTTGAAATAATCAAAGATATCATCCTTGATCTGGAAGCAATACCCCAGATACTCGCCAAACTCACGGCAAAGAGCGATCACCTCCGCAGAGGCGCCCGATGAAATGGCCCCAATCTCCGTGCAAGCGGAAAGCAAGGTAGCCGTCTTCTTCTTGATAACTTGCAGATAACAATTCTCGTCTAAGATACTCTCCTCGGCGGTCTCCAATTGCTTGATCTCACCTTCGGACAAGTCTCTGCCTAAATTAGAGATAATCCCGACAATCCGCAAATCGCCGGTTTGTATGGAACGGATCAAAGCGGTAGAAAGCACATAATCACCTACCAACACGGAAATACGGTTATCGAAGATAGCGTTCAATGAGGGAACGCCACGACGTTGCTTCGTCTCATCGATCACGTCATCGTGAATCAACGTGGCGGTATGCAAAAGCTCCAGCAAAACAGCGGAATTGATCGTGTTATCCGTAACCTGTCCACAGACCTTGGCGGTAAGGAGCACCAATAACGGACGCACATGCTTCCCGGTAGAATTCAGTATAACGTCGATAGCCGATTGTAACCGGGTCGTCTCGCTGCGTAGAGATGCCTCGAAATCCTTATTGAAACGTTCAAATTCAGCGGAAACCGGTTCTTCTATTTTCCTTCTTTCATCCATAATTCCATGCAAAGATTCGCAAAAGTAACAAAAACTATCGAGTAAGCGAGTTTTTTCGTACATTTACCCAGATTTTGTCCCACTAAAACGTGTTAAAAGTAATGAAGTTATTCCTTATAGATGCGTATGCGTTAATTTATCGCTCCTATTACGCCTTCATCAAGAATCCGCGTATCAACTCCAAGGGTGTGAATACCTCCGCCATTTTCGGTTTTATCAACAGTCTGGAGGATGTATTAAAACGTGAGAACCCGACTCATATAGCGGTGGCCTTTGACCCGAAGGGACCGACTTTCCGCCATGAGGCCTTCGAGCAATACAAGGCACAACGGGAAGAGACGCCGGAAGTGATCCGTCAATCCGTCCCTATCATTAAAGAAATCATAGAGGCTTACAATATTCCGATTCTGGAAGTACCCCGCTACGAGGCGGACGATGTGATCGGCACCGTGTCCAAACAGGCGGAGAAGGAAGGCTTCGAGGTGTACATGATGACGCCGGATAAAGATTACGGCCAATTGGTGTCCGAACATATATTTATGTATCGTCCGAAATTCGGAGGCGATTACGAGATCATGGGCGTGCCCGAGGTCTTAAACAAGTACGGCCTCACGAGTACGGAGCAAGTGATCGACTTGCTGGGACTGATGGGCGACGCTTCCGATAATATCCCCGGCTGTCCGGGTGTCGGCGAGAAGACCGCTCAAAAACTACTGACCGAATTCGGAAGTATCGAGAACCTGTTAGCGAACACTGATAAGTTGAAAGGCGCGCAAAAGAAGAAGGTAGAGGAGAACGCCGAGCAAATCCGTTTCTCCAAATTCTTGGCGACGATCAAGACGGATGTCCCTATCGAGTTCGATGCCGCCCGTTGCGTTCGTGAAAAGCCAAACGAAGAGCGCCTGACTGAGATTTACACAGAATTGGAATTTAGAACATTTATTAACAAACTAAGTTCTGAGCCGGTCAAAGCCGCTCCGAAAGGTCCCGTTCAAGGCGATTTGTTCGCGATTTTTACGCCCGAGAGTACGGAAGAGCCAAAAAAATCGATTCTCACGGACTTAAAGTCCACCCCCCATAACTATTATTTAACTGATACAGAGGAAAAACAAGCCGATTTAGCCCGCTTTTTATTGGGTCAAGAATTTTTCGCTTTTGACACGGAAACCGATGGCATCGATCCCTTGAAAGCCGGATTGGTCGGAATGTCGTTCGCCGTGAAAGAAAACGAGGCTTGGTATGTCCCTGTTCCCGCCAACTCAGTAGAGGCGGCGAAAGTAGTGGAACGCTTCTCCCCTGCCCTGCAAAATCCGAAATCATTAAAGATCGGGCAAAACATCAAATTCGATATTTTGGTACTTCGTAAATACAACGTGAAGGTAGCCGGTCCTCTGTTCGATACGATGATCGCCCATTACCTGCTGAATCCGGAATTGCGGCACGGAATGGATTACCTAGCGGAGACCTACCTCAAGTACCAGACCGTCCACATCGAGGAACTGATCGGCCCAAAAGGAAAGAACCAGTTATCGATGCGAAACGTACCCGTGGAGCAAATCGCCGAATACGCCGCCGAGGACGCGGACATCACGCTCAAGCTAAAGAATTATTTCGCACCCGAGTTAAAGAAGGAAGGACTGGAATCCCTCTTCACCACGATCGAGATGCCATTAATATATGTATTAGTGGAAATGGAGGCCACCGGCGTCACGCTAGACACGGTAGCGCTTAAGCAATCTTCGGGCGAACTTACCGCCTCCATGAACAAACTGGAGCAAGAGGTTTACGAGCTGGCCGGCACGGAGTTCAACATTAACTCCACGAAACAGGTCGGCGAAATCCTTTTCGACCGCTTGAAGCTGGACGAGAAAGCGAAGAAGACCAAAACAGGCGGTTACAGTACCAGCGAGGATGTATTGGAGAAACTTCGCAACAAGCATCCCATCATCGGCAAGCTTCTTGAATACCGCGGACTTAAAAAGTTATTAAGTACCTATATCGACGCTCTACCCGAGTTGATCAATCCGCAGACCGGAAAGATACATACCTCTTTCAACCAAGCGGTAACATCTACCGGACGCCTCAGCTCTACCAATCCGAACCTGCAAAACATTCCGGTACGGGACGATCTGGGCCGTGAGATCCGTAAGGCATTTATCCCGGACAATACGGATTGCCTCTTCTTCTCGGCCGACTACTCCCAGATCGAGCTTCGTATCATGGCCCACCTGAGCGGTGACCCGCATATGATCGAGGCTTTCCAAAGCGGAGCGGATATCCACGCCGCCACAGCCGCCAAGATCTACGGAATCCCGGTAGAAGAAGTAACCAGCGATATGCGCCGGAAGGCGAAAACCGCCAACTTCGGTATCATCTACGGCATCTCCGTCTTCGGGCTCGCCGAGCGTCTGGGCATCCCTCGTTCTGAGTCCAAGGAACTGATAGACGGTTATTTCAGCACCTACCCCCGCATCAAGGAATACATGGAGGAGAGCATCAAGGTAGCCAAGGAAAAAGGATACGTAGAGACCATTTTCAAGCGCAAGCGTTTCCTTCCGGATATCAACTCACACAACGCCGTCGTACGCGGCTATGCCGAGCGAAACGCGATCAATGCCCCTATCCAAGGGAGCGCCGCCGATATCATCAAACTAGCGATGGTACGCATTTACGAACGCTTTGAGGAAGAGGGATTGAAAAGCAAGATGATCCTCCAAGTACACGATGAGTTAAACTTCAATGTCTACAAAGAGGAAGCCGAGGAGGTAAAGAAAATCGTGCTGGAGGAAATGGAAAACGTCATGAAACTACAAGTCCCCTTAATCGCCGATTGCGGCGAGGGAGAGAACTGGTTGGAGGCGCATTAAAATAATGCCGGAATTCCCCTTAAAAAAACATGTACGTGTTTTCCGAAAAACTTGTACGACTTTTTCCAAAAACACGTACGTGTTTTTTTAAGACCATAACAGCCTAAGTAAAAACAACAGGGTGTCCTAAATCGCCGGAAGCTTTTTAGGACACCCTATTTATTAGTGATCAAAAGGAACTCTTATTGCTTATAAATCTTCTTAGAGATTATTCCATCCGCCGTCTTTATACGTAAGATATAATGCCCGGAAGGTATCGACAAGGTAGTCGTATATTGTTTCCGGCTATCTATGGTAGTTCCCCAGACAGACGCACCGTCGTAAGTATAAAGCATCATATTTTCTATCGCCACATCCGATTGAACCGATAATAGGCCGGAAGCGGAATCAAACGCATATTCCAAATCCGAGACAGACGGCTCGGTAACCTCATTAGAAACCACTAGCGAACCATCGATCTTTAGGCAGAACGTACGATAGCTTTCACGGATATCCGTATACTTGGTTTCCCACAGCTCACTCAAGTCACCTTGGTAAGTAGCCATTACGGCAAGCATATCACCAATACCCCAATCAAACGAGCCACTATAAGATACCGTCTGGCTCTTCCCTGCCGGAATCTCCAGCCAATTATTCACCTCCCAACTGTAATCGTCTATCGAGAGATTAGGATCTCGCACGTAAAGGCCGGCCGTACCTTGGAAATTCGTTTTTTGCTTGTTATAGAAAGTCACCTCAAAGGTAGCGGTCCCACTTTCCGCATCATACTCGACCTTTACAGGATCGGCGGTCAAGCTATTCCGTGCCTGTGAGAAAGAAATAACGCTATCCTTCACATCCAACAAGATATAATCATACGGATGATTTACCGAACGGATCGGACGTAGGATGCTATCTCCTTCCATTCCTCCCAGTACGTACATATACAGAGTAACCGTAGTATCCGGGATACCTAGGGACTCACAAAGGAAATCTTTCGTTATATAATTACCTAGCTGAAAGTCCGCGATCGTATCTAAAAATGCCGCTTCGCTAACAGGCAACTCCACCGCCTCATTCTCCTCGAAAAAGGCTAATGTATGGACATAGCTCCCATCTTTCCCCAAGTTAAATAGGTTATAAGTAATCGGAAACTTCTCACCTAGCTTGATACTTTCAATATCTTTAGTACCCAAAGAACTGATCGTTAACAACTTCACAGGCTTCGAGTCATCAGACGGTTTGCGGATACCCGTGATCATGGCTTGGCGTTCATTGTAAGTACGTAAATTATCGTCAATCGCACCTAACTCAAAATATCCACTACCAAACCAGCCCGTATTTAAATGGAAAAGTCCGCTCCGATTATAGCCATCGCAAACAAATGCCCATTTATAGGCCTGATTATTTTCTCCGCTACCTCCTTCATAATAAACCGGACGTTGAGCGGCTAGTTCCGTTTTCAGCAGATCCGTCCATTCTTTTCCGGAAAAGAAGGTCCTATCATACAATTGTATATTCTTATCATATCCAAAATTATTAATGAAAGCCTTCCGTACATCTTCTTTATTAGCCCCCATATCCCATTCATAATTCATATAGGCAGCCGCTCCACAATGAAAAATCAGCGTGGAAACAGCCTCTATCTCATCCCAAGAGGAAGACTCATCAAGAGTAGCAGGCATATTTTCCCAATCATACGTTGTATGCCCAAAATCAGCGGAAACAAGCAACGTACTTCCCGGATTCTTATAATTTACGTTACCCATACCGCTTTTCGGATATTGATAATAATTCATGATCTGCGCCATAGCGACACCTTCCCCACCCGCAAAAGTTAGAACATCATTGACAACCGGGCACATCTCATTGTAGGGAGCATCATCCTTCCATTCCGTTTTAATCAAAGGGATCACCGCCTCCGGAAACCGTGAAGAAGCCTCAACACTATCCACCGCTAGAGGCATCCCGGACCGTAACGCCTTTACATAATGGATATACATACGCATAAAATTCTCCATCGTAGCGGACAGACCTTTCTCCGGCAAAGACCCCTTATCGGATATACCCAATAACTGCTTTCCACGATCTTCTCCGGATACGATTACAAAACCTTGGTTATCCCCTACGTTATACAGGTAAAGTAAGGCATTCTCCACACTCGAGGAACGTAATTTAGAAGGGGCCTCGATGCCTTCCTCCGTCCCTACGTAGGCCAACTTAAACTCAGGAAAAGAACCGGCCCTCAACACCGAGGTATTCTCCATCGAATACTGTTGCTGGGCAATCCGGAGCGCTTCGGCCGAACCTATCGGATCAGCTGAAAGTGTTTGTACACATAGCGTAGCACAAGCTAACAAAGCCAAGTAGACGTGTTTCATTGACATAAAGTTTTGAATGAATATTAAATACTAATACATACAAAGTTATCAAAAGCTTTCAAATTCTTTCTATACATAGGCAAGTCTCTGCGATAATTCATGCTAGAAAATTATGACAAATTAGCCATATGTATACATATTTCATCATATTCTCTTATTTTTGCGGAGATAAGGATCAGTAAATCTAATGGTATGATGAAAAATATCGATGATATCTTTCTTTTACAACGAATCAAAGAAGATGACGAGGCGGCATTCAAATATCTCTTCGACACCTACTTCACCGCTGTGTATCGACTTTCTTTTTTCTATATAAAGAAAGATACGTTATCGGAGGAAATAGCATTGGATGTATTCACGGCCCTTTGGGAGAAACGAAAGACAATCGAGATCAAATTATCCATAAAAGCTTACCTCCTCACCTCTGCCCGTAACCGGACCTTAAACTATCTCCGAGACCATGAACAAGAGCTTTACACGGAGAATATATCCCTTTTCGAATCCGCTATCGAGGAATATCCTCTCGAGATGAAAGAACTGGAACAACTGATAAACGAAGCCATTTATGCCTTACCGGACAAATGTAGGGAAGTCTTCTTAAAAAGCCGTATGGAGAATCGTTCTAACAAAGAAATCGCCACGGATATGAATATCACGGTAAAAACCGTAGAAGCCCAGATAACCAAAGCGCTCAAACATATTAAAGCTCATTTAGGGAAAGGCTATCATTATCTTTTCTGAAAAAATTTCATTCGAGACGTTAGGGTTCTTTTCCAAAACCGTGTCTCTATTATAAAAGGCTAATTTCGGTGTAATGGAAAAAATCATACCATGGGGGCTACTTATAGCTCAATTAAAACACGAATCCACCCCGGAACAAGATGTATTGTTCGACGCATGGATAAAAGAAACGGATAACGCCGAGTTATTCGTCGACATCACCTTGCTCTGGGACAAAATACAAGAAGAGGTATCGGAAGCGAAACCGGATCTGGCAGTTTCTTGGGAAAAGATGCAAACTCGTATACATGCGGGCCAACATAAACAAAGAAATTTACGCCGGATCAAGTACTCAGTTATCTCCATCGCTGCCAGTATCTTATTACTGTTAGGTATCGGTTATAGCTATCAATTCGTACGGCAATATAATACAAATCAATATTATTCCGCCTTGAACGGGAAATCCAGAATAATCTTACCAGATAGCTCTGTTGTCTGGCTAAATACCGGCTCTACCCTTCAATATGCCTCTTCGTTCATCCATAAACGGCAATTAGTTCTGGAGGGAGAAGCCTCCTTTGAGGTCACAAAAGATAAAAGGCACCCGTTTATCGTCTCCAGCGGAGACTTAAAAGTAAAGGTATATGGAACGAAGTTCAACGTATATTCCTACCCGAACGATAATAACGCGAAGATCGCCCTTCGTAGCGGATCGGTATCCGTATCACTAAAAGACGGAAAGGAAGCCTTTCTAAGCCCGGGAGAGATCGCAAGGATCAATAAAAAGGAGCAGACATTGAAGATTGAACAGTCGGATGTGGAGCTAGAGACATTCTGGGCAAAAGAATCAGTATTCTTTAAAAGTAAGTCGCTCGGCTATATCTGTAAATATCTGGAAAGATGGTACAACGTGAAAATCAATGTCGATCCAAAGATAGCCGAGAGTCAATTCTATACGTTCACGGTAAAAGATGATTCCTTGGAAACGATATTACGAACTTTGTCTAAGATTAATCCGATAAAATATACATTCGATGATAACAACCGTGTAACAATAAGTAGTGTAGAACCTTAAATTATTTTGCCTATGAGTATATGACAAAAGACAAAAGGCATAATTTGATTATGCCTTTCGGGGGCATCGCATGCCCTCATAAACGAAAAAAAACGTGAGTTATGACAAAAGTTGGCGCTTTCCGTAGCTCACAGATTCTTAATCTTTTATTAATACAAAAGTATGAAAAATTATTCCATCTTTAAACATTCATTTTGCACTTTATCATTATTTATAGTGATGCTCCTCCATGCGGGAGTAACCTATGCGCAAGAAAAGCTTCGTATTTCTTTCTCTAATGTCTCTCTGGAAGAGGCTTTGAAAAAAATTGAGTCCGCAAGTAAATATACCTTTTTCTATGATGACAAGAGAACGGATCTTTCTCAGAAAGTCTCCGCTAACGCAAATGGTCAAAGTATAGAGGAGGTCCTCAATGCTATGTTAAAAACCACAAATCTCACCTACGAGATCGATAACCGCCAGATCGCTCTTATTATTAAAGAAAAGAATGGTATATCGCAAAAGAGCAAGAAGATTTCCGGTGTGGTAAAAGACGAGAATAACGAACCGGTTATTGGCGTCAGCATCGTTCAACGCAATACCACGAACGGAACGATCACGGATTTGGACGGACGTTTCTCTATGGAATTACCGGAAAACAGCTCGATAGAGATTTCGTATGTCGGCTATGGAAAACAAATTATCCCGGTAGCGAACAAGAGTAATTTCGATATCGTCTTGAAAGAAAACTCCTTGAATCTGGATGAGGTAGTAGTCGTTGGTTATGCCAGCCGCAAGGTTGAGGATATCACCGGAGCCGTTTCCAATATCCGTGCGGACAAGACGAATATAGGAGGAGCCTCTACTTCGGTGGATCAAATGCTTTCCGGTCGTATCTCCGGTGTACAGTTCAAGCAAAACACCTCTCAGCCCGGTGGTGGCGGTAAGACGATTATCCGCGGGCGTAACTCTCTTTTCTTAAATACGGACCCCTTATATGTAGTAGATGGTTTCGTCGTAAACACACCTAGCGCTCCTAGTAGCGGAATGGCGTTCAACGCTCCGGACCGTGATCCGCTGAACTCTATCAACCCGAACGATATCGAGAGCATAGCGGTCTTGAAAGATGCCGCCGCCACCGCTATTTATGGTGCTCAAGGCTCTAATGGTGTATTTATCATCACGACCAAAAGAGGTAAACAAGGTAAAATTCGCATATCCTATGATGGATATGCCGGCGTACAAACTGTCGCTAACGAGTATGACGTCATGAACGCACAACAATATATGCGATACAACAACGCTTTCAATTTGACCAGCTTTACCGAACAAGAGATCAATGCGGCGCAAGCCACGAATTGGTTTGATCAAGTAACCAGAAACGGCTTCTTGCAAAGTCATAATGTAAACCTTTCCGGTGGTTCCGAATCACTTAAATATTATTTCTCCCTCGGATATTACGGAATGGACGGTATCGTGAAAAATACTGGAATGGACCGCTATACCGGAAGAAGTAATATTGAGTATAAGAAAGATAAATTCACCTTCAGTTCCAATATTTTCGCTACCCATATCTTGGATACGAACCAGCCGACGGAAGGTGGTACCCGTAATTCCGTCATCTCCTCCTCCATCGCTTTCGCCCCCAACGTAACCGTACGGGATCAAAACGGAGCGTATAATAAAGATCCGAACAATGATTTTATCGCCAATCCGGTTTCTTTATTAGACATAAACGATAAGATCTATACGGACAAATTAAATTTCAGCGCAGGCGCTTCTTACGAGGTATTACCCGGATTGAAACCGGAGATCAAGCTTACCTACGACGTACAAAACGCCCACCGCAGCTTCTATGTACCGTCGACAACCGCATATAATGGAAACTTTACGCACGGAGGAACCGCTAGCCAAAGTTCGATGAGAAGTACCGGTATCTCCTTCGATGGCTTACTTCATTATGATGCCGTATTCAATAAAAAACATCACGTAACCGGGTTGTTAGGATACGAGTATTACCAACGGGATAACAATTATTTCCGTGCCGAGAACTCAGGTTTTGGTACAGATGCCACACACGAAAACAATCTAGGTGGTGGAAACGCTCCCAAGATGAGTTCTTCCAAAGATCGTCGTAAAGATATCTCCGGTTTCGGACGAGTCGATTATTCTTTCGATGATAAATACCTCGCTACGGTAACGTTAAGACGTGACGGATCTTCCGTATTCGGTGGTAATAATAAATATGCTTATTTCCCGGGCGTTTCAGTAGGTTGGAAAATAGACAAGGAAGATTTTATGGCCGGAGCCGCAGATAAGGTCGATATATTAAAACTCCGTCTGGGTTACGGACAATCCGGTAACTCGGGTATCGATCCTTACCAATCTCTTTCTAAGTATGATATGACAACGAATGGCATTCTCGGACAAAACAAAGTATCCGGAGCCACGCTAACGAATTATATGGAAAATCCGGACTTGAAGTGGGAAACTACCTCACAGGTCAACTTGGGTATCGACTATGGCTTCTTCAGCCGTTTATCGGGTAATCTGGATTTCTTCGTGAAAAATACGAAGGATATGTTAGTTCAGGTTTCACAATCACCTATGACCGGCCATAAATATCAATGGCAGAACGCCGCCTCCATGCGAGTATGGGGTCTTGAGTATAGCTTGAACTCAACCAATATACAAACCCGGGATTTCGAATGGGATACACAGTTGAGTTTCTCTTGGACAGATAATAAGATCACGGATTATAACGTAACCGACGAAAGCACGGTAGCGGCGTTGAATACGATCGGTGTTATCAAGGGAGAGCGCACGAACTCATATTATACCTACGTCATCGACGGCATCGATCCTTCCAGTGGCTCGTATCGTTTCAAGGATTTAGATGGAGACGGTTCTATCACGGTCAAAGACAAAGCGATTCTCGGGACTCCGGATCCCCGGGTAATCCTAGGCTTCGGCAATACATTCAAGTATAAGAACTTCGCTTTAGATATCTTCTTTAACGCTAATTTCGGCAATAAGATGTATAACTACTCAGCGATGAACTTCACGCTGCCGAATACTTTCGAGACTTCCAACTATATGGTAGATGCCATGAATTATTGGTCCGAATCCAATCCGAACTCAGATATAGCGGCCAACCGTGCGAATGGAAATGGTAATGCCCTTTATAATTCCCGCTGGATTGAGGATGCTTGGTTTATCCGTCTACAAAACGTAACCTTGTCTTATAACTTGGCTTCTATCCCTTCACTTCGTAAGATATTCCCGACGGCTAAGATATATGTGCAGGCACAAAACTTGTTCCTGATCACCCCTTACTCCGGCTTGGACCCGGAATTAGCGAATAACGCTTATATGTCCTCTTCCGAGAATCTTCCCGCATTCCTTCCCGGTAGCGTAGATATGAACGCATATCCCCCGGCACGGACATTCACGGTTGGTCTTAACTTTAGTTTCTAACATTAAAAACATACATTCAATATGATACGTAAACATTCTATCCAATATATTTTACTTGCCTTGTTAGCTGGCAATCTCGCTTTTACTTCTTGCTCTGATTCCATGGTAGAAGAAAAATTGTTCAGTCAGATCGGAGACGGTAACCTTTCCGATATCGAAGGCGCTCGTTTATTGACCAATGGTATTTACGGATATGTACAGTATTTCAGTTACTTCGGGGGAAATAATTGGCTAATGAATGTTAGCTCTTACTCCGATGAGTTTTTCTGTAATTGGGGTGGTACGCCTGAAACCGGATGGGGAGGCGCACAAAACTTCCTCAATATGGATGCCGGACATGCTATGTCGGAAACAAACTGGAATAGTGTCTACAGTCTTATTACGCAATGTAATGAGGTAATCACTAAATATGGGGAATCCACAGAACCGGAAATTATCCAGTATGTAGCTGAGGCTCGCTTCTGGAGGGCTTTCTCGTACGACAAATTATATCATTTATTCGGTACGGTTCCTTTGGTTACAGGTAGCCAAGATATCAAAAACGGCATTGCCCGGGCTTCCCAAGAGGAAATGGAATCTTTTATCGAGACTGAATTGGCTGATGTAGAGAAGGTCTTGCCGGAAACTTATTCCTCTACGGATTATGGCCGTCCCACCTCATGGGCTGTCAAGGCTACATTAGCCCGCTATTACTTGAATAAGAAAGATTGGAAGAAAGCTTCCATCTATGCGAAAGAGATTATCGACAAGGGAGGTTTCAACTTGGTTGATTATCAAGATATATTCTCCAAGAATCAAAATGATGAAGTCATATTGGCTATTAATCATATAGCGGAGGCTAATCATGGAAACAAATACGTAGCCTTGGTATTGGAGGCATCCATCCGCGACGCCCTTGGCATTACCGGAGTATCCGCTTCCAACGGATACGGTATGGCCGTACCTTTCTTCCGAACTTTCGATCCGGACGATAAACGCATCACACCTTATAATCCAGCTACCGGCAAAGGTATAGCCGTATCCGGAATCGTTTATAAGAGTGATGGAACGCCGGTTTATGGTACTCCCGAGGAACCCAAAAGCGTAGAGGAACAACTAAGTCGCATACTTACGTTCAAATGGGAGGTGCAAACGAATATTCCATTAGGAGAGGATGCCTCCCTAAATGTTCCCGCATTGCGTCTTGGCGAAGTTATGTTAACCTATGCGGAGGCCGAGAATGAATTAGGCCATTTGGAGGAAGCGAAAACCTATGTCGATAAAATTCGTAGCCGGGCGGGTTTGGAGAATCTCCCGGCAAACTTAAACATGGCATCCATGCGTGACGCCATTCTCGATGAGAGAGGTTGGGAATTGTACCATGAAGGCTATCGCCGTGAGGATTTAGTGAGACACGGCAAGTTATTGGAGAAAGTAAATGAGAAATATCATTATTATTTTGGTAAAGATATGCCATGGAAAAATAATAATGACCGGATATTGCAACCGATCCCGACAAATGCGTTACTTTTAAACCCGCTGTTGAAACAAAATCCGGGATATTGAATCCGGAATCTAATTAAATAACTCAAATTCTTCGATCATGAAATTATGTATATTATTAGCGAGCATCCCCCTTTTCCTTAGCTGTAACGCACCTAAGGCTCCCCAAGCATTCAGCTTGGGGAAAGAGGTTGGTCAATTACCTAATATCCAAGGTAAGAAAAGAAACGGGAACTATTTATATGTTACCGCCGGAAATAACTTATATTCCATCGGTAACCAGTATGGAGATTTCCCGCCGGCAGGTTTCCACGTACCCGGTGAGATGAGCGGTATATGGCAACATCCGATCAAGTTACTGGACGGCTTTACCTTATCCATACAGGATGGGGCAAAATCCATCGTTTTGGATAAATGCGATTCTTTTATCACGTACCCGTTAGCCACCCAATTCAAATATGACGGGGCCGATGATTTGGAAATTGTACGTACGGATTTTGTTCCGGATAGCCTTCCGGTATTGGCCGTAGAGTATCAAGTCCGTAATAAAACGAATCAGCCGAAAGAAATCCTTTTATCACTTACCGCCGATACCGATCTATCTCCGGTCTGGTTAGGTGAACGTAGTGGAATGACGGATACCAGAGACCAATATACCGGTTTGATCCATAATACGGTTTTCGCTAAAGACAGCTTAAACAATTGGTTCGTCGGCGTTACTTCCGATCAAGATAGCTTATCGATCGACGATTTGGGAAATAGCCCGGTACAAGGCCAAGGGATTTCCGTGAAACTTAATACACCCCGTTTAAACCTTGCGGCCAACGAAGTGAGGAACATCCGTTTCTTTATCTCCGGCTCCATGAAAAACGAGACCGAGATACAAGAGAACCTTCGGGTAGCGAAAGAGAATCTAAAAGACCTGTATGAGCAAAAGAGACTACGGTATGAGGAAATAGACCGTACCGCCGCTATAACCATACCGGATACTTTACTTATGACCGCCTACCAATGGGGTAAGTACAATAGTGATTGGTTGGTTCGTGATGTCCCCGGTTTAGGGAATGCCATGAGCGCCGGACTTCCGGATTATCCTTGGTTCTTTAGTAATGACCAATCCATCACGTTCAAGGCCCTAGTCGGAACCCGTGACCCGGGCTTATTCTACAATTCCATGAAAATGATCAAGGAGGTATCGGACAAGTTCAATAATAATACAGGGCGTATCGTCCACGAGTTCTCTACCAACGGGGCGGTCTATGATAAAGGGCGTATGGAAGAATCCCAAGAGTTTATCATCGCCACTTGGGAAATATTCAAATGGACCGGGAATATAGATTTCCTAAGAACCTATTATGAGCATGGGAAAAAGGTATGGGAGTTTTTACAGGAGCACGATACCAACCATAACTTATACGTGGAAGGCCCCGGAGGAGTGGAGATCAAAGGACTGAATGACGAGATGTTGGACGTAGCCGTTCATACCCAGACATTCTTGGATGTTATGTCACAAGCGGCAGCGGTATTAAATGAACCGGATTTATCGAAAGATTTCGCCTCTAAAGCGGAACAATTGAAGGAAAAGATCAACGAGGATTGGTGGAGTCCGTCCGAGAAACGTTTTGCCGATTTTATCTCGGATCAGCAAAAAGCCGTTCAATTGATCGATATGGCGCTTCAAGAGCGAGTGATCCCCAACCGAAACGAATGGGCACGGAAGGAACTAACAACCTTGAAAGAGCGGATATTGAAAGGGGAGCATAAGGAAAAAGGCTATACGGTATTCTATAATGCTTCTTGCCTCTTACCGATCAAGGAAGGCATTGCCGATCGGGATAAAGCTCTTCAAATGTTGGACGAGGTATCTTTCTTTACGAATAAGTTCGGTATTTACGTGGCAGGTATCGCACGACCGGATGATATCACGCTGGAGGAGTGTTCCGTGGCCGACCGCCTCAATGGTGATTTCAATTACAATGAGGCGATCATGCAAGGGGCGACATCCAGCTTAGCGATAGCGGAGTGCCAATACAGGGGATTTGAGAGTGCCCGTAAATATATCCGGCAAATCCTGAATAATTTCAGTTTCGCTACACCCGGAACGACTTATGAGGTTTCTCCGGATTACGGCATGTTCGTGCAAGCTTGGAACGTTAGTGGCTACAATATTCCATTAATACACTACGTATTCGGCGTAGACCCGATGGCTTATAAAAAAGAGATAAATATTAAGACCGATATCCCGGAAGACTGGGAGTATGCCAAACTTGATAATTTGTTAGTGGGTAATAATCAGTTAAGCATTGATTACCAGAAATCCGGACAACAAAAATCTTTTGTTATCTCTTGTACAGAAAACGGATGGAACCTACATTTTACCATACCGGTCAACTGTAAGTCTATCAAGATAAATGGAAAAGAGATACCCGCTAACTCCGGATCAATTGATTTAACTGGCATCAAGAATACAATCGAACTCATATAGCCAGATCAAAATAATTAATTATGGCATTACTGTAATATATTTGTAATGCCATAATTAAAGCAAAAGATTGTTTTAAATACTCTTGTCTAAATTTCCATATTAATTTCCTACATTTACAGACTTAATGTAACGAAATTATGATTAACACTTTAACATCTTTGCGATTTATATTCGCCATGATGGTTTTTGGGGCGCACTGTTATGTAATAGATAATCACTTCGATATCCATTTTTCAAGGAGGGATTTGTAGGGGTTAGTTTCTTTTTCATGCTAAGCGGTTTTATTATAGCGTACAATTATCAAAAGAAATTTAGTGAGAATAAGATAACCAAACGCACTTTTTGGGTAGCACGCATCGCCCGTATTTATCCCTTACACTGGCTGACCTTATTGATTGCCGTCGCTTTAGGAAACTATGTAATAGCATCGGGAACTATAGATTGGTGCAAGCATTTCCTCGCCTCACTCACATTGACAAACGCCTATATACCAAAAGACAATTACTTTTTTTCATTCAACAGCCCTTCGTGGAGTTTATGTTGTGAACAGCTTTTCTATATTTGTTTTCCTTTCCTTATAGCATTCACGAAAGACTACAGAAAATTACTTAGCACTTTCTTGATTTGCGCGATATTGAGCGTTGTCGGTATGTATTTTACGCCTTTGGAAAGTATAAAAGGATATTGGTATGTTAATCCAATCACCCGACTTCCGGATTTTATAGCCGGGATGCTATTATTTCAATTATACGACCATTTGAAAACTAAAAACATCACCTCCAGCCAAGGAAGTATCATAGAGATCGTGTCAATAGCATTATTCTTAAGTTTCTATCTGTATGCCGCTGAAATCCCCAAAGTATACCGATACTCCTGCTACTACTGGATTCCCATCGCGTTTATCCTAATAAGTTTTTCCCTGCAAAAAGGTATGGTCTCACGACTCCTATCGAACCGCCTCTTAGTGATTGGCGGAGAAATCAGTTACAGTTTCTATTTGATTCATCTTTTTGTACTGCTCTCTTATGCTAAATGGCAAAAAGAAAGCGACTTTCATATAGACTGGTACATCTCGATTCCGCTTCTATTTTGTGTCATAATCCTGTTGAGCCTGCTTTCTTACTACTATTTCGAGAAGCCTATGAACAAACTCGTTAAAACATTATTAAGCAAACAATCGATGAGGCAACCGGTTAAGCATGAAGAGAAAGCCTAAGAAAATAACCGTATCAGCCTAAAATTGATTATCTTTGCGAACTCAAAACAAGTCGCTTGGGGCGACTATATAACAGATTGATAATAAAAAATACGATAATAATATGGCATTACAATGTGGCATTGTGGGACTTCCGAACGTAGGAAAGTCTACCCTTTTCAATTGTCTATCCAACGCGAAGGCACAATCAGCGAACTTTCCGTTCTGTACGATCGAACCGAATGTAGGCGTGATCACCGTACCCGACGAGCGACTGAATAAACTAGCGGAAATCGAACATCCGCAGCGAGTGATCCCCACCACCGTAGAGATCGTGGATATCGCCGGATTGGTGAAAGGAGCAAGTAAAGGCGAGGGACTGGGCAATAAGTTCTTGGCTAATATCCGTGAGACAGACGCTATCTTGCACGTATTGCGTTGCTTCGACGACGATAATATCGTGCACGTGGACGGACGTGTAGACCCGGTCCGTGATAAGGAGATCATTGACTATGAGCTTCAGATCAAGGATTTGGAAACGATAGACAGCCGTATCGCCAAGGTGCAAAAACAAGCGCAAACCGGAGGTGATAAGCAAGCCAAGATCGCTTACGAGGTACTTTGTAAATACAAAGAGGCTTTAGAACAAGGAAAAAGCGCACGTACCGTTTCTTTTGATACGAAAGACGAGGAGCGCATTGCCCACGATTTATTCTTGCTGACGGATAAACCTGTCATGTATGTTTGTAACGTGGATGAGGCTAGCGCCGTAAATGGCAATAAATATGTAGATGCCGTACGTGAGGCGGTTAAAGACGAAGATGCCCAGATTTTAGTAGTCGCCGCTAAGATCGAGAGCGAGATCGCTGAGTTCGATACCTATGAGGAACGCCAGATGTTCTTACAAGAGATCGGATTGGAAGAGTCTGGCGTAAGCCGTTTGATTAAATCGGCTTATAAATTATTGAATCTGCAAACCTTCTTGACCGCCGGACCGGACGAATGTCGTGCGTGGACGTTCCATAAAGGCTGGAAAGCTCCTCAATGCGCCGGTGTTATCCATACGGACTTCGAAAAAGGATTTATCCGTGCCGAGGTGATCAAGTACGAGGATTATATCGCTTATGGCTCCGAGGCTGCTGTTAAAGAGGCCGGAAAGATGAGCGTTGAAGGTAAGGAATATGTTGTGCAAGATGGAGATATCATGCATTTCCGTTTCAATGTATAAAGAGTAATCGAAATAAATTATATCTTTGAAACCGGGTAAAATAGCGTAAAGCTAATTTTACCCGGTTTTCTTATATCCTTTAAATCTATATGTATATGAAACGTTTTCTCAATTCTGTACTTTGTATGTGTATCGCCGTTTTTTGTACGCATGCCCAAAAAAAGAATGTGACTAGTGTGCTGGAAGTGATGGACATTACGACCGGGCAACGTTCCGTTGTCAAGGAATTCCCTTTTTTAATCGAGGCACCTAACTGGACTCCGGATGGTAATTGGCTTGTATATAATAGTGGAGGAAAATTATATAAGCTCTCTCCGGAATCTCCGGGCGAGCCGCAATTAATCAATAGCGACTATGCGACCCGTTGCAACAACGACCATGTGATCTCTGCGGATGGCAAACAAATAGCGATCAGTAACGGAACAAAAGAAGATGGTAAATCGCGTGTCTATACCCTGCCTTTCGAAGGAGGTGTTCCCCGGTTGATTACCCCACTCGGTCCTAGCTACCTACACGGGTGGAGCCCCGACGGAAAACAACTCGCTTATTGCGCTGAAAGAAACGGTAATTTTGATGTTTACGTCATTCCTTCCCTAGGCGGAGAAGAAAAACGTCTTACGACAGCCGAAGGTTTGGACGATGGCCCCGAATACTCACCTTGCGGACAATATATCTGGTTCAACTCCGTACGTACCGGGCTTATGCAAGTCTGGCGCATGAAAGCGGATGGTTCCGAACAAACCCAAATGACATTCGATGAGACCCGTAATTCTTGGTTTCCCCACATCTCTCCGGATGGAAAACAAATCGTTTTCATCACCTATACAAAAGGAGATCTGGAACCCGGACAGCACCTCGCCAATAAAAACGTAGAGTTACGCCTTATGCCGGCCGAGGGCGGAGAACCTAAGACTTTAGTCAAACTATTCGGCGGCCAAGGTACCATAAACGTAAACTCTTGGGCACCCGATAGCAAACGATTCGCTTTCGTCAGCTACCGGTTAAATTGACTCGTTCCCGTCTCTCCTGTATTCGGAAGGAATAACCCCCGTCTGCTTAATAAACGCACGACGGAACGTACTGATAGAATGGAAGCCCGAACGTTCGGCTATCTCTTGTATACTGGCCAGAGGTTCGGCTTCCAATAGACGTTTACTTTCCTCTACCCTGAAATGGTTTACGTAATCCGAGAAGGAACAACCTAGTTCTTTATTAAGCAATTGGGATAGATAAGAACGGCTCATCGGGAAGATCCGCTGTAAATCCGTTAAGCGCAAATCTTCCCGTAGATAGGGCTTTTCACGTTCAAACCACGCCTGTACTTCCTCAACATACCTTTGGCGTATGATGCCTTTCTGTTCCTCACTACCTTGATCATCATCCGTATCCTCCTCCAAATCGGGTAATCCCCATCCGCTCTCGAATGTGTGATCCAAATGGATAACCTTTAGGAACAAGGCCTTATAAAAGAAATAGTACCATAAAACCAATAAAAACGTTTTGTCGATTACATATAGGCTAACCCGATCCGTAAACAACAATACCAAATAAAAAATATACATAGAAGAAAGGATCAGCATGGTCTTTTTCAACCAGTCCAGATCATAATCTTCCGGGTCCGATACATTTTCCCTTAAATACACCTTAAATCCCTCACTATAGCGCAAGATCAGATAAATAGGAACGATCATATACAGAAGCGTGAAAAATAAAATCAAAAGCCTTATAACCACATCCAGATTCAAGGTATCGAATACCTCGCCAAAAGAGTTATAACGATGAATATTTCCACCGGATAGCCGGTAAATCAAAAAAGAAATACCCAATACCCATATCGGACTGGTAAAAATAAAGAAACGGCGAACGGTCATATAGCAAGGTCGTAACACTTCTATCACGTAACAAGCCAATGTAGCTACCACAATACATCCCATAATCAGCACATCCGGATGAAATATCTCTTTTGAATCCTCTAAATACAGGTTAACCGATACTCGTACCGCCGCTAAAAACGCCCATAATAACATACTCCACCCCAAAATCTGTTTTGCCCTATTCTCACGGGCCCGTAGTAGCAGGGTAATACCACC
The DNA here is from genome assembly GCF_003635485.1 of Parabacteroides sp. AF19-14. NCBI lineage: Bacteria > Pseudomonadati > Bacteroidota > Bacteroidia > Bacteroidales > Tannerellaceae > Parabacteroides > Parabacteroides sp. AF19-14. The sequence continues at coordinate 52,982 of NZ_QTMJ01000018.1, forward strand.
AAAAACACAAAAGCCTAATATCTGTAAGCTTAGTAGAAACTGAATTTTATCCAACATAATAACACTACCTCCTATCTATTAAACAATACGCCCCCCCGAATGTTCTTTTTGACCCCTCAGTTAACAATATGAACGCCTTAGACAATTTGAACGATCTAATTTTATACGATTTCACCGACGTTTTAGACCGTATGCACCTCCCTTTCCCCTTAACCACCCGATATTTGCATCCAGAAGTTTCACACAAAAATAAGTAAAATAATGAGAAATTTAGTACTCTTTACCAGTATGATTTTAAGCTTTTGGGGTTGCTCCAACGACAAAGACTTCGGAGGTCTTGAGAATATCGGCTGGAATGAAAAACCACTCCAAATAACGACTCGTATCCTAACTACAAAATCCACCAATTTTATACAAGAATTTAAAGAAGGCTCTATGCTCGGACTACAAATCACGTCCGGTACAGTCGACGATTTATACAATGGCATATCCACTTATAAAAACGTAAGCGTAAAAGCTTATAGAGTGAATGGAAAAATCCGGTGGCAACAGAGTCCGGAAGTGATCCTCGACTCTAATGAAGCTACGATATACGCATATTATCCATATCAAGAAGATATAAATTTTAACGCCCGGCAGATACCTGTTAAACTGGCCCCGAACGCATTGGAGACCGATGATTATATGTATGGAACCCATGCGATCGGACAAAAAGCAGTCAACAGTACCTCGCCACTTGTATTACTCAGCATGAATCATGCCCTATCGCTTATATCTTTCCAGCTGAACCTAAGCAAAGGCAAGACAGGTGCCTTTATTATAAGTTCCGTTCAAGTAGGAAATAAGCCCGGTGGAACAACTTTAGTCAGCGAAGGAACCCTCGATATCACGACAGGCGATATCATCGGTTCTACCGCCCGTAGCACGTCCGCATCCACGGTATTATCCTTGACGAATCCAGTTACCCTCATCAACGAGAAATATTGTGATCCTATGCGGCTCATGGTAATTCCACCTTCCGGCACGATCGGAACCGGAGACGTGGAGACCTTATTCACGATCAACGGAGAAACCTACAAATTTGACATACCCGCTAACACCCAATGGGAAAAAGGGAAAAAATATTTATATAAGCTAAGCTTTAACGGAAGGTCGTTACAATTGCGAGACGTCTCTATCACAGACTGGTTACCGGGTAACGACGAAGGATTGATTGGCAATATCATGTAAGTTTTTTATGTTGTGGTTATTAAGGTGTAATGCCGTGGCAAGCTTTGATCCGTTTGCCACCGGCAACTACACTGAAAATAACAATTGGCTCTATCATTCCGGCGAATTAGACCATCGGCGTCACTACCCGTACGATGTGTTTTTCACTCAGCCGACTCTATATATTCTCTCAATAAGAGAAACAACGGGTCTCGTCCAAATACCCTTTTACATTCAAGGGCTATCATTCCCTCTCAACTTATCGCCAAAAACACTCTTCTATTTGACTATTACAAGAACGAGACCCGTTTAATAATATCTTTATATCTCTTGGATATATTGATTATTATAGTATACAATAAAGCAGGTTACTTTGCGTATTAAGAGGATAAAACAATCGTTACTATATAATATATAAAAATATCATTTTATAACAGGAATGATAATTAATAGTAATAGAATAATAAACTATATTGGCTCAAATGTTTATTGTTTGAAAGGTTCCATTAAAACATTAGACAAAATGAACAAATTATTATTAATTACGATCTTGTTAATCATCTTTACCGGATGTCATGAAAATCAGCAGTGGATGTCCAAAGAGAAATCAACCACACGAAAGTCAGTTCTTGAAATGACCACCCGGTCCTATACGGCAGGTTCTTCAGTATTCACCGAAATTCTGCCCGAAGGGTCCGAAATAGGATTATTTATAACCTATGGTAATCAAGACAGTTTATATAAAGGCGCATCTCTTTATAAAAACGTAAAATCAAAGGCTGTAGGCTCATCAAAAGGTTCTTTAAAATGGAAACAAACACCGCAGGTATTCCTCAGATCTAATCGACCAGTCATGATCTACGCTTACTCACCTTATAAAGTACAAATACCGTTAGATCCCACTTCCATACCGATCAAAATATCCCCAATCGCGGCGGAAACCCCCTTTTATAAATATGGGAGGCTCTCGCAAGGTCAAAAAGAGGTTAACCGTAAATCTCCGCTCGCGAAACTCTCCATGAATTACGCGTTATCACTTCTCTCTTTCGAAATATATCAAGATTCGAACATTAACGGGCTATTCAAGCTAACCTCCATACAGATCGGTAACCGTGCGGGAGGTAATACCTTGCAGTATACCGGCACAATGGATATCGTAACCGGAAATATCAAAGGAACTCCCGGGGCACACAAGGCCACTTTACTTACAATAGATCCATCCGTAACTTTACGACACGCGAAAGCGGAGGAGCAAAATATCCGTATAGTCCCTACCTACTCTCCTATCCGGGAAAAAGAAGTTGAGGCGATCTTTACGATCAATGGGAAGACTTACAAATACATCATTCCGGAAGGCACCTGTTGGAATAAAGGATATAAATACTCATACAAATTCTACTTCGATGGTAAGGAGATTAAGTTTCACGACTTAGTTGCCTGCATTTGGATACCTAAGTTGAATAAAAAATAATTCTTTTTTTGCCTATTTTTGTAACAAACAAATCCCTTATCCCGTCTTCTTTGTGAAAGCCCCACTCTAAGGCGCACGGACGAAGGGCTATCCAAAAACATAGTATTAACGAAAAAGTCAATTACAATGAAAAGATTACTAGCGTTACTGGCCATCCTCCTTATCAGCCAAGTAGGATACGGGCAGCAGAAGATGGATCAATTATTCAATGCTTTCCGGGGTGAAAGCGATGTTACTTCCGTAAATATCGGAAACATAACGATGAAGCTAGCCAGCCTGTTCACCGAGACAATGGGAGTAAACGGTATAGAGATCCTTGAATTTGATAATTGTGCCCAAGAGGTGAAAGACCGACTGTCTACCGCCATACGGAACCTGAGAGATCCTGATTACGAGACGATGGTCACGGCAAATGAAAGGGACAGTCGCACGAAAGTTCTTGTCAAAATAAAAGAGGATATGATCCGTGAACTGGTCATATTCACGACAGGAAACGACAATGCGTTAATCCGTATCAAAGGAAAGATCAGCCCGTCCGATCTAGACCGGGTAATCAATGAGCACAAAACTGGAAATCATTAAGGGCGATACCGATGGACGTTGATGTTTTTAAACAACGGTTCCTTCCATTTCATCCTAAACTCTATCGAATCGCTTATGCCTTATTAGACAATAAAGCGGATGCGGAAGACATACTTCAAGATGCCTATTGCAAATTATGGAATAAAAGGGATGAGCTGGGAGACATCCAGAATCCGGAAGCATTTTCCATAACATTGGTCAAGAATCTTTGTCTGGATTTCCTGCGCTCGCCTAAAGCAAGCCGAAGAGACAATGAAGAGGCATTGGAGACCGTTCTATTAACGACCGACTCCTCGCCGGAAAAGGAACTGGAAGAAAAGGAGGATATCCGGCATATACAGGAACTGATCGAGCAGCTTCCCGAGAACCAGAGGCAGGTAATCCGCCTGCGTGGTATTGAGGATTGCTCCTATGAGGACATTGAACAGATTACGGGGCTTAGCTCCTCTAATATACGAACATTACTTTCCCGGGCACGCAAATTGATCCGGGAGAAACTAGAAAAAGCAAGTTGTCATGGATGATAAAAGGATAGATGAACTAATAAACAAGGCACTCCAAGAGGATTTAGCCTTACCGGAGGGACTTTCCGAAAGGCTGGAACGACGAATCGACTTCCTAGCCCAAGAAGAGGTATCTCCCCGAGTATCACGAAGACGTTCCTTCTATTGGATAAGCGGAATCGCCGCCGCTATTCTCGGCGCCCTATTCCTCATCTTCACGGAGACAAATCGTCCGGCTCCCATTATGGCCGATACCTTTACCGATCCTGAAGAGGCAGCTGTCGTAGCCCAAAATGCCTTGGCGTTCATGTCTAGGAATTTAAACAAAGGTCTCGGGCAGGTCAATGAAGCCGGTCAAGAGATCACAAAAATAAACAAGATCGTAAATAAACATTTAAATGATTAATACAATGAGACTCAAATATCTATATACAATACTGCTTCTCTGTTGCGTGAATATCTGTTTTGCCCAGAACAAGCTTTTCGACAAATATGCGGATATGGATGATGTTACTTCCGTATATATCTCCAAGAAGATGTTTCAGATGATGCCGGTCATGGAAACCGCCGGACTCAACCTTGCCAACCTGAAAGGGAAAATAGAATCCCTGCAAATACTCACCACCCAAAAAGCGGATTTGAGGGAACGAATGCGAGGGGAGTTTAAAGCCTTGATCGGAAAGGACCATGAGGAACTCATGCGAGTAAAAGACGGAAAGACCAAAGCCAATTTCTACGTCAAGCAACAAGGAGAACTGATACAGGAGTTGATCATGATAGCCGACATGGACGACGGGGGCTTCAGCGTCATGCAATTGTTAGGGCGTTTTACGCTCCAAGATGTGCAGGAAATTACCAGTGAGATCAACAAATAATAGGATAATTTCGTGAAAACCATCGGCTTTTTATAGTATCTTCACCACCATAAGTTAAACAAAAATCATACGCGTATGAAAAGATTCATTTTTACAGGGATAATCATCCTGTTTGTAATGGCTGGATGTGGAGGCGGCCATTCATCGACCGATGGTCTTATAACCGTGGATGTAAACGATAGTTATTCAACCAAAAAAGAGTTGGTCCTTCAAGACTTCATGGATGTGGAGTATATTCCGCTGGAAACAAACGATGAGTTTATCAATCGGGCATGCGTGCAGGCGGTTGGCGAGAAATACATAATCGTGACAAACTTTTACGATGATGGCAATATTTTCGTATATGGGCGGAACGGAAAAGCTATTCGCAAAATAAATCGCAAGGGACAAGGTGGAGAAGAATACGTGTCTATGAGATCGGTTTCGTTAGATGAAGAAAACGAAGAGATTTTCGTAAATGATTTTCATGCGAAAAAGATAAGGGTTTATGATTTGGAAGGAAATTTCAAACGAAGTCTGAATCAAAGAAGCGAGAAAAGTTCGTTTTACGTGGAAATGCTTGATTATGACAAGGACAACTTGATTTGCTATGATAAGTTTAATTTTGAGGTACCGTTCTTGCTTGTGTCGAAGCAAGATGGAAGTATAACGAAAGAAATCACGGTTCCATATAAAGAGAAGCAATTATTCCATATCGTTGAAAGACTTTATGATAAAGGAGAAACAAGAGCAGCCGGACCAGGTCCGTATAACAGTATAATTCCTTTTAACGGTAATTGGATTCTATTTGAGGCCTCTGCAGATACGGTCTATACCTTAATGCCTGATTACAGTTTGCGCCCGCTTATCGCACGAACCCCCCCTATCCACACCATGGATCCGGGCGTTTTCGTCGTCTTAAGATTGATTTCCGATCGTTATTATTTCATGGAAAGCGTAACGAATATATATGATTTTAACACAGGAGAAGGTTTCCCGAGAAAGTACTTCGCATACGATACGCAAGAAAAGAAATTTTTCAACTATATCACATACAACGATGATTATTCTTATAAGAAAGAAATCTATATGGTGACATTTCCTCCCATCAATTCAAAAGGCGAATTGTGTTCTACCATCAATGCTTCCGATCTTTGCCAGGACTATAAAAGGGGAAAGCTGAAAGGCAAACTAAAAGAGGTAGCCGCGACATTGGAAGAGGATGACAACCGGGTGGTAGTGTTGGTGAGACCTAAAAAGTAAACGATTACCAATCATCGGTAATACGATCAAGCGGATTATTTCCCCGTAATAATCCGCTTAATCTCACTCAGTTTGTTCAAGGCTTCCAAGGGGGTAAGATTATTCACGTCCAAGTTCTTGATCTCATCCCGTACTTGGCTCAACACCGGATCATCCAACTGGAAGAAACTCAGCTGATACCCCTCGGCGGCAGAGGCGATCGCTTTTACAGGCTTACCCCCGATGCCTTCCTGACGATTCTCGGACTCCAACTGCTTCAATATCTCATTCGAACGCTTCACGATACTTTTAGGCATACCGGCCATTTTCGCCACGTGGATACCAAAGCTATGCTCGCTTCCTCCCGGTATCAACTTACGCAAGAATATCACCTTATTCCCTACTTCCTTGACCGATACGTTATAATTCTTGATCCGCTTAAAGGCACGCTCCATCTCGTTCAGCTCGTGGTAATGGGTAGCGAACAGCGTCTTCGCCTTCGCATTAGGGTGCTCATGAATATATTCCACGATCGCCCAAGCGATCGATATGCCATCGTAGGTACTGGTACCCCGCCCTAACTCGTCGAAAAGCACCAAGCTCCGGGAAGTCATATTATTTAATATATCGGAGGCCTCATTCATCTCTACCATAAAAGTAGACTCACCCACCGAGATATTATCCGAGGCGCCTACACGGGTAAATATCTTATCCACGATACCGATATGGGCGCTCTCGGCCGGAACAAAGCAACCGATTTGCGCCATGAGCGTGATCAAGGCTGTCTGACGCAATAAGGCGGACTTACCGGCCATATTCGGACCCGTGATAATGATGATCTGTTGTTTCTCGTCATCCAGATAGACATCATTGGCGATATAAGGTTCTCCCAAGGGCAGTTGTTTCTCGATTACCGGGTGGCGACCTCCCTTTATGTCGATCTTGTCGGAATCACTCACGACCGGACGGATATACTTATTCGCCTCCGCAGCCTTGGCGAAAGATAAAAGGCAATCGATACGCCCGATCAAGTTCGCGTTCATCTGGATAGGCGGAATATACTCCGTCAAGGCCAATACCAGCTCATTGAAAAGGCGAGTCTCCAAAGCAAGGATCTTTTCTTCCGCCCCTAATATCTTCTCCTCGTATTCCTTCAACTCCTCGGTAATATAGCGCTCGGCGTTCACCAAGGTCTGTTTACGGATCCAATTCGCCGGGACTTTATCCTTATGGGTATTACGTACCTCTATATAATAGCCGAAGACGTTGTTGAAAGCGATCTTCAAGCTTGGGATACCCGTCAATTCGATCTCGCGCTGCTGTACCTTCAACAAATAATCCTTGCCGGAATAAGCGATGGCACGCAAGTCATCCAATTCCTCGTTGACACCCTTCGCTATAATTCCTCCCTTATTGACCAAAGAAGGGGGATCGTTATTAATCTCTTTCTCAATCCGGTCGCGGATCAAGGCGCAAACGTTCAACTGCTCCCCGATCCGGCATAAGCTAGGCTCCTCACTCGCCATACATGCCTCCTTGATCGGCTCGATCGCACGAAGCGCGACCTTTAGCTGAACCACCTCACGAGGAGATACACGGCCGACAGCCACCTTGGAGATAATACGCTCCAAGTCGCCGATCTGCTCCAACTGCGTATCCAGCAACTCCTTTGTCTCCGGTTCACGGAAGAAATAATCCACGACCTCTTGGCGTTCTTGGATCGGTTTTACATCCTTTAGCGGGAATAGTATCCACCGGCGAAGCATACGGGAACCCATCGGCGAGATCGTCTTATCGATCACGTCCAACAAGCTTGTTCCCTCATCGTTCATCGTACCCACCAGTTCCAAGCTGCGTACCGTAAACTTATCCAAGCGGACGTATCGATCCTCCTCGATACGGGATAAAGCGGTGATATGGGAAATATGCGTATGCTGGGTCTGGTCCAGATAATACAGAATCGCCCCGGAAGCGATAATACCTAATTTCAAGTGTTGTACGCCAAAACCCTTCAAGTTCTTCGTCTCGAAATGCTTCAACAGGCGATCCTCGGCGGCCGAGGTCGTAAAGATCCAATCATCCAGCTCAAAGATAAAGAAACGAGGACCGAAAGCCTCCTCGAAACGTTTCTTGTTTCCCCGTTCGATCAACACTTCCTTCGGGGAAAAATTATTGAGTAATTTGTCGATATAGTCAATAGAACCCTCCGCCGTCATGAACTCGCCGGTAGAGATATCCAAGAAAGAGATACCACATACCTCCTTGGCGAAATGGATAGAGGCCAAGAAATTATTCTCTTTATGATTCAGTATATTATCATTGATGGAAACACCGGGAGTCACCAATTCCGTAATTCCCCGCTTCACCAATTTCTTAGTCAATTTAGGGTCTTCCAGCTGATCACAAATAGCCACACGCTTACCGGCCCGCACCAATTTCGGCAGATAAGAATCCAAGGCATGATGTGGAAATCCCGCCATCTCAACATGCTGCCCTACGCCATTCGCACGTTTGGTCTGTACGATACCCAGTATTTCCGCGCCAATCACGGCGTCCTCGCCATACATCTCGTAAAAGTCTCCAACCCGGAATAAAAGGATAGCGTCCGGATGTTTCGCTTTTATATCGAAATACTGCTTCATCAAAGGGGTTTCCACAACTTTTGCCACGATAGTAATCTTTTAAATGCGTTTACGAATTAATCCGCACAAAGGTACTATTTTTTTTCTATCCGTTTACTTTCTTATAATCCGCTAGAAAAGTAGCCAGCCCACTATCCGTTAACGGGTGTTTCAATAAGCCTTTAATGGCGGACAAAGGACAGGTAGCCACATCCGCCCCCGCCTCCACGCATTGGATGATATGCTGGGTGCTACGGATAGAAGCCGCCAATACTTGGGTATCATAATCGTAATAATCATACATTTCCACGATCTTACGTACCAGCTCTATCCCGTCGCTGGCGATGTCATCCAAACGCCCGACGAACGGCGATACATACGTAGCCCCGGCCTTAGCCGCCAATAACGCCTGACCGACAGAGAAAACCAGCGTACAATTCGTACGGATGCCTTTTCTGGTGAAATATTTTATCGCTTTAATCCCCGCTTCGATACAAGGTACTTTAACGACTATATTAGGATGTAAAGCGGCCAACTCCTCCCCTTCTTTTATCATGCCTTCTAAGTCGGTAGCGATTACCTCGGCGCTAACATCCCCGCCCACGATCTCGCAAATTTCCAAATAGTGTTTCCGTTGATTTTCCACCCCCCGGATTCCCTCTTTCGCCATTAAGGACGGATTAGTCGTCACGCCATCCAATACTCCCAATTCATTCGCTTCCCGGATCTGGTCCAGATTCGCCGTGTCAATAAAAAACTTCATAGCTTTAAACTTTAATGTTACGTATTTGTATAACCCTTCTGATTCGCTATTAGTTCTAAATCAACCGTCTCAATCCCCAACTAATTCCATATACAAGTCGTTAAGCCGTTTGCGGAGATATAAGTTTCCTAATATCATTAAGCCAGACCTCATATCGGTTAGGCAACATAAGTTCTGGACGGAATTCCGATATAATTATCTCTTTTTAAAATACAACGGCCATAAAGTCTGTATGCGATTCGCTATATGATACGCTAATACCGGAGGAACCGCATTACCGATTACTTTATAAGCGCCTGAGGCACTTAACTCAAAACGTGTACTGTTCTTTTTATGGGAGACAAACGTATAATCCGGCGGAAACGTCTGTATCAAAGCACATTCTCGAGGAGTTAAGCGACGTTCTTGTAAACCGGCGTCTAATTCTTCCGTAATAACGCCCCCATGCTCCCGGGATAAACGACGGTATTCTATATTTCCATGATGCTCGGAACGAATCGTCGGGCCAATATTATCCAGCGCGATCTCCTTTTGACCTTGACAATGAGCTCCCATATATTTCGCCTGTGAATAATACCGCTGGGATGGATCTTCTGTCCTATCCGGTTCCTCCAATCCTACAAATACATCCCGACAAACCACCGGTGGCAATAGTTTCTTATCTTCCACGGTGCAAGCATGTGTCGGACTCGGATAAGGATCGTAAGCTTTGGGTATCTTCTCCTCTTGAAGCGCTCTTAAAGCCTTAACCTTTAACGCGGACTTACGTATCCCGATAAAAATCACACGCTCTCTAGACTCCGGAACCCCATAATTGCCCGCATGTAAAACTTGAGGATCTAAAACAATATATCCATCCCCAGCCGCATGGGCGAAGTCTCTCTGAATAATACTTTTCACGTCTCCCAGATTCACTAGTCCCTTCACGTTCTCCGCGATAAATATCTTGGGTCTCGTAATATCGATCACCTGCTTCATCCAATAGTAAAGTTTACCCCTCGTCTCTTCCGAGGCCTCATCGTCCTCACGCAATTTCCCGGTATGATCCTTATTCGACTCAAACCCTAAACGTTTACCGGAGACACTGAAATCCTGGCAAGGAAAACCTCCCGTGACGACATCTATATTTTTAGGGAAGACTTTTTTCCCCGCTCGATGCTCTTTCACCAAGTCTACGATACTCTTTGTATTATAAACGTTTTTATCATATCCGAATCGATCCATATATTGAAGCCAAGCGGTTTGTGCCTCTTTCAATATATCATTCGCAAAGACCGTTCGAAAACGATTCTTCTGTAAACGAACCCAGTGTTCATCGATAACCTCTTGAACCCACGTATTTTGAGGAGATATAGACTTACGATGACATATAAAATCCCCCTCGAATCCTAAATCCATGCCCCCACATCCGGAGAACAGGGACAAGACCCGTAAGCTATCCAACGATTCAATATCCTTTCCACCTCTTTTCATTTCCGATCCTTGCTATATACTATTTTTTTATCAAAAGAATCGCAAATCTACAAAAATCACGGGAAAAGCACTAGAATTTATTAGTCTTTGCTCAAAACAATCTTATGCAGGAAATTGTCCTCATAATAATCTACCATATAGATTATCGAATTATCTTCTGTCGCACATCCAGTGTATAGGCCTCTTCCTTTGGGTAACGAATAACGAGCTACCGGATTCCCATCCCAATCAAATTGCTCCAGATACAAGGGATTCGTTTCATCCGTATCTTTCTTTGATTCCCGGTAAACGGCATAGACATACTTGTCACTCGCGAAACAACTGTAATAATAGAGAGGATTATCCGGCGAAGAGGTAGTTTGTAAGGTTTTATCTCCAAATCGGCACATCTTCACATGGTTACCATCAAAGTCAAAGAAAACGATCCGGTCATGAAAGGTAAACGCAAATGCTTCTCGTTTTCTTGAAAAGCTATGCGCCAAATTTCCGATATAGAAAAACCAACCTGCTCCTTCAGCGAACAGGAAAGGTACGGTTCCCTTCACTATAGTATCATTCAAGCTTACCAATCCTATTCCCATTCCATCATTTGAACCTAGACTAACCTGCATCTTGCCATCTCCCATATATAAAGGCTTATCAGGGACTATCTTATTTTCAGGGATTTCAGCCAATTGATCATACTCCTCTAGTTTAAGGGTAGTGGACAAGCTAAAGATCCGATTATTACGTATGTTCCAGACGTAGCAAAGCTTATCGGTCTCTTCCGTGGGTATCATGCGTATATCATTGAACTCATCCGGTCCCTCGCCAAAAGGGGCTAATTGAGCAACCGTTTTATAATCGGGCAAAGAGAGTACATGCAAAAGATAGGCTCCCTCCCGCCACTCAAGGTGTTTAACGATGAGGTAGTTGCCTTTAGCCAATATATTCACTTCCCGAAGCTCGATCTCCAAGTCAATCGGTATCCGCTCAATAGAACGGATCTCCCCTTTCGGGAAATCAGATTTCTCTAGCTGAATGATATTCGACTTCGGTATTTCCGGATACTCCACTCCACCAAGTTGAACTAAATTAACAACTTGAGAATTATTTGATTTCTCATGTCCACATCCTGCCAATAGCAGAATAATTACGGCAATAGCACTAAAAAAGGCAACAATACGCATATCCCTAACTATTATAATATTCTACTTTCAATCCTATTCCCCCGGTTCAAGGCCCGTGACTTACCAAATTATTCCAGAGTCAATACCTAAAGCTTTCATTTTTTTTGGCATTAGCCTTATATTGAATAGTTTGTCAAAGATAGTTCTTAATCACGAAAGAGACAATATCGCAAACAAAAAATGCAAAAAGGCCTCAATAATTATTCAAAATTTATACATCATATACAAGCAAAAGCCATGCATAGAATTATCTCTCTACACATGGCTCTTTTTCACGTACTCTTTTCTTATAGGCAGTTATTCATCTTTGTTTTGGTTCTAAATAAAACATTATGTGTTTCTATATTTTATTATTCCATCATTTCAAAACAAAAGGAACATATACAGAGAGCATCAAATCCGAAAGATGTCCACGACGGCCATTAGCCGGTCCGTTATTGAAATGCTTCAAGGTATTGAAACAGCCATATTGATAAGAAAGGCCGAACTCACAATGCTTGCTTAAACGATATCCCACCTTCGCCATCACGGACAGATCAAACACGGCTTGTGGTTGTACATAAAGCGTAGGAGCGATACCGGCACCCAAATGGAATTTCTTGGCAAAACGCCAATTCCAACTAGCGGCTACGGAGATAGGCATGACAAATTCATCAATCGTCTCAGTACCACCTTTGAATATATGTGAACCACCTTCCATACCTTCGTAAGAAAGATAACGAGAAGACTTGACAGTTTCCATTTTTTGGAATCCCATCGTCATATCCAAGTCATAGAAGAATTTCTGTTCCGGAAGGAATCGGAAGCGATAACCGATCATACTATTCAATTTATAATCGTTCCGATAATCCAAATTCGATTTATCCCCCCAAGTAGTCTCCTTCCAACCGTCCTGCAAAGGGAATCCAACACCAGCACCTACTAATAACCCATGCTCTACTTGAGCGAAAGCTGAAGTTGTTATTAACAATAATAAAAATAAAACTTTTTTCATCGTATTAAATATTTATCCTTCTCTCAGTAGTATTGACGAATAACCCTTAAATGGAATGTCATCGGCTTGAATTTCCAAAGTTCCATTAAGTATCCAAAGAGGTGAATAGGCATTTTTACCACAAATACCTAAATCAATTGTATTTTTACCATAAGCTGCATATTTTAGTTTAAGTGGTTGATCATTACAACTCAAAAATTGCCCATTGTTAGGATTTGTAACACCAAAACCTACACCAGATCCTTTCACTCTATAATCTAAATACACATCTGCATGGTGTTTTTTCCACATCACCTTTTTTTTCTGACTAAGTATTTCACAACTTACTACCCGATATTCTTGATTAGATATCATCCGAGAACCTGTAAATTTAGGAATTGCTCTTGCTTTTACATAATCACCACCAGGTATTTGATATTTAATTTCAGCACAATTCATATCAGATTCAGTTGTGGCTCCATTACTACCATACAATGATATTCCTAATCCAAAATATTCCTCTAAAGATTCATATACAGCAGTATATACAACACTATCTCCAATTAAAAACAATCCTTGCCTATTTACAAAAGGACTATACGTGGAACCTTTTAATTTATAATGCGCAATAAAATCTGTAGAATCATAAGGTTCAAACATGAAAACATCATCATATTTTTGTTTGAATTCTTTAATTTGATGAGCAGGCCAAGGTTGGCTAAGATCTTTCTCATAATTGTCTACAATAAGCTCCTGTTCTTGATCTGCTTCTTGCATAAGTTGCCATTGACTTACGAAACCAGCTCCCGAGAAAATATTATTTATCTCTTCTTCTGACATATCATTCATCTCCCAAAGCATCGCATTAAATACGGAATCATTCTTGAACTGAATACATTTATCTCCCGCATAATCTACAATTTGGAAATCTGCTTCACCAACAAAAGCCTTCGTTTGTAATCCTGTCGTTTCAGCAACCTTAATCAACTCCGCATCATTACTACATGACATCATTAATAAAGTACATGCAGATGCTAAAAGCACTGTCTTTTTGTCCATACATCTAAAATTTAAATTATTTATAAATTAAAAAGACCTTCTGCGTAGTTTTCTGAATCTGATATATAAAGTCCATAAGATCCAGAAGTACATTCATCTAATGAGATAATACTAGAAGAAACATCTTGTGTATCCACTATCTCCTCATAAACGATATTTCCATTCGCATCCGCAACAGATACTCGTACCTCTCCTACATATTCCAAAAACTCCAAGGATAAAACTTTTGAGGTTTCATCTATGTCTGCTTTTATAGGTACATCCAAATTTACAGATCGCTGTTTTTTCTTAAGATGACCATGTAAAGGCACATGACCTGCAAAAGATGGAATACAAATTGAAAAAATAAACAACACTGCTAGTAGCCATTTTACATTTTTCATAATCTCTCTTTTTTGTTATGTTTCGGTTGCAAATCTAGAGATTATATATGATCTAAAGGGGTTAAATTATGTAATCCACATAGACAAAGAAAAAAACATAAACACTTGACAATCAAATACTATAAAAACAAATACATAGACAAACAATCGTAGAGCCCCTTAAATGAAGGTTTATTACATACTAAATATTAACAAGAGATTCATACAATCCTTGTTTACCTTCCCAATTTAATTTCTTTCGTACTCGCAAACGTGTACGATCGACGGAAGTAGGAATAATATTTAAAAGGATAGATATAGCTGTTGAATCAAGTTTAAATAATGTAAGGAAACAAAGATGCATCTCCGATGGTGACAAGCCTGCATCCTTCAGTACCTTTATAACACTAGGGTAAACTTCCATCATCAAAACTTCAATATCAATCCACATTTTTTCGGAAACGGGTGCTTCAGAATGATTAGGCTGCACAGTTTGAGATATTTTCTTTATTTTTTTAGCTAAATTACTATTGAGAATTTTAGATTCTCTTAATTCGAATAATCGAGATCTCAAGCTATCTACCTCTTTCTTTACATTTTCATATTCCACTTGCATTTTCACCGAAGAATGCTGAGTATTTTGCAATTGGATTAGTTCATCACTCTTTCTCCGAAGTTCTGCATATAATTGATATATGCTTTGATTCAAAGTATTAATTTTTTCTTGTTGTTTTAAAAGTGAACGATTCTTTCTTCTTATCGTAGCTAAATAGACAATAATGAGTAAAGCACATAAAAATAACAATATCAATATAAAAGTATAATTCCTTTGCCCCTTTAATAGTAATCTTATATTTTCATTATGCAATTTCAAATGTTCATATTTTTGTTCTGTATCATATATATCGACAGATTTACTTATATTCATAAGGGAATCCTCTGCTGCTACATATTCTTCATAAAAAGACAAAGCTCTTTTATAATCATCTCTTTCTTTATTTATTTTATAATAATGATAAGCAATAGTAGCCGGTACAAAATCATTATCTATGGATACACTATTAGCCTTTTGAAGATAATTTTCCGCTTGTTCTAAATTTCCACGCTTTTGCTCAAGATCTGATAAGGTCAAATAATCCGAAGCAGTATCACTCGAATCCTCTTTTATGCTCTTCAATAAATATTTTTCAGCTAAATCATATTTTTCCAAAACATTAAATATATTACCTAGACCATTGTATACATAATTTCTAACCTCATCTACTCTCAAGGAATCTATTATCACTTCTGCTCGCTTCAATATAGTTAAAGCTAAATAATTAGAATCAACATCCATATAACTCCTTCCCTCATTCACAAACGAACGCACATAGCTTTTCATATTACCGGCCAATCGAAAATACCGTCCGCTCTCCTTATATTTTTTTGCAGCTAACACATAACGATCATCCAGTTCATACAAATCCCCCATATAACTACAAATATACCCGGCACGATTATAGTTCTTAATCGCCAACGCAACCTCCAGCGCATCGGAGTAAGCCCTCATTGCCTTCTCGTACTCCTTATCCTCCACATACGAACGCCCCAGATAAAGGCCGATCTCAGCCTCCTCTTCCCGCATCTTTTTCTTTTGATAGTATTTCAAGGCGATCTCAAGCTGGTTCGTATAAGGCATCTCGTCCTCTATTTTATCGGCGGCACGTGCGTATAACATACACCAACGGGCTATCAGACGGGGACTCATCTCTTCCGGGAGCGGAATGGAATCCAATGTAGTGATTACGCTATCCGGATAGGCATCAAACAGGCGTTCCGCCTGATTGATCAAACGGATTTCCTCAGATTCATTTTGGCATCCTACCACAAGGAAAGTCAAGGAAGTTAATAGTATATATATAAATGACTTCATCCTTTATTATAGATAAGCAAAATTAAATATTTTTAATTCATAAACAAACGATAGAACAACAAAATAACAAATACAAGAAGAAAAAACACACAATAAGTCCATGCAAAGGTATCAAGTTATATATACATGAATATCAGTGATATAAAAACATCATCATGTTTTCCGGAAAACACGTACATGTTTTTCCGAAAAGTCGTACGTGTTTTTCATAAATCACGTACGTGTTTTTCCCGGAAATCTTATAAGGAAAATAAGAACACATAAAAAATAGACAATAAGCCGGATCAGCAATAATTCATTGTACAACTTACAAATGCAACCAATCATTAATATCCAACTAGCTTATTGCTTATCTCAATTATTTTACAAACCTTTGCGACCATAATATTAAACTAAAATCTTTACTATGGAATTACAAGCGATACAAAACAAGATTTATGAGATCAGAGGGCAAAAAGTCATGCTGGATTTTGATCTGGCGGAAATGTATGGAACGGAAA
>NZ_QTMJ01000018.1:69684-104148 GCF_003635485.1 Parabacteroides sp. AF19-14
ATTTTGATCTGGCGGAAATGTATGGAACGGAAACCGCCCAACTGAAACGTGCGGTCAGACGTAATATAGAACGCTTTGAAGGAGATGATTTCATGTTTGAGTTAACCAAGGAGGAACTTTCAAGATGCCAATTTGGTATCTTGAACAAAGGAAGAGGTAGTAATTTCAAATATAAGCCTTTTGCTTTCACGGAATTAGGGGTGGCTATGCTTAGTAGTGTGCTAAATTCTAAAACTGCCATAGAAATCAACAGAAACATTATGAGAGCCTTTGTCGCTATTCGGAATTATACCTTACAAGCTACCACTAGTTCCATCGAAATTAAAGAACTACAAGAACGTATCAAATCTCTTGAAATGGCTAATGAGGAAACCCTTTGCGCTATCAATGATCTCAGTGAAGATACCCAAAAGTCTTTGGATGATATTTACATAGCTCTTTCCGAACTGGCTACAAAGAAAAAGAACAATGCTAAAAGACCTAAAATTGGTTATATCAAATAAAGTAAACTAATAAGTTCTTATACTATGGAATTACAAGCGATACAAAACAAGATTTATGAGATCAGAGGGCAAAAAGTCATGCTGGATTTTGATCTGGCGGAAATGTATGGAACGGAAACCGCCCAATTGAAACGTGCGGTCAGACGAAACATAGAACGCTTTCCTAATGATTTTATGTTCACATTAACAATTCAAGAATTTAACAACTTGAAAAACAATATGGTATGCCAAATTGGCATCTCAAAGAAAGGAGGTAACCAATATGCTCCATTCGCTTTCACGGAGCAAGGTATAGCAATGCTTTCTTCTGTACTCAGATCCGATACAGCCATTAAAGTCAATATCTCTATCATGCGTGCTTTCGTCGGCATACGACAAATAATAAGTTCTTCCTCCCCTTTGCTTGAACTCCAACAAGAAGTAAAGGAACTCAAAGCGTATATCGAAGAAGCATTTGCCGATTACAACGACATCAACGAAGATACCCGTACGCAACTTGAGCTAATCAATCTGTCACTCGCTGAGTTACAAGCGAAAAGAACCGAGAATCAATCTCGCCCCCGGATTGGTTACGTGAAATAAACAGTTCATGTAAATAACTCATATAAAATAAATAAATTCACTAACTTTGTGGCCTTAAATAGAAAACGATACAAAAACGATAAACGATCATGGAGTACAATTTCAGAGAGATTGAGAAGAAGTGGCACGACTACTGGATTGCCGAAAAGGTTTATAAAGTCGAAAAGGACACGAATAAGCCTAAATACTATGTATTGGACATGTTCCCCTATCCTTCCGGTGCGGGATTGCACGTTGGCCACCCGCTCGGTTATATAGCTTCTGATATTTATTCGCGTTTCAAACGTTTGCAAGGTTTTAACGTATTGCACCCGATGGGTTACGACGCTTACGGACTACCCGCCGAGCAATACGCCATCCAGACCGGACAACATCCGGAGATCACGACAAAGAATAATATAGCCCGTTATCGGGAGCAATTGGAAAAGATCGGTTTCTGCTACGATTGGAGCCGTGAGATCCGTACCTGCGATCCCGAATATTACAAATGGACGCAATGGGCCTTCATCCGGATGTTCAACAGCTACTACTGCAACGACGAGAAGCAAGCCCGCCCGATCAGCGAGTTGATACAGGCTTTCGAGACCAGTGGTACGGAAGGTCTGAACGTAGCTTGCGGAGAGGAACTTAGTTTCACCGCCGATGAATGGAAAGCCAAGAGCGATAAAGAAAAACAAGAGATATTACTCAACTACCGGATCGCTTATCGTGGCGAGACCATGGTAAACTGGTGCGCCGCCTTGGGTACCGTATTAGCGAACGATGAGGTCGTGAACGGTGTTTCCGAGCGTGGAGGCTATCCGGTGGAACAAAAGATCATGCGCCAATGGTGCTTACGTGTATCCGCTTACGCGCAACGCCTGTTGGACGGATTGGATACGATCGACTGGACGGATTCCTTGAAAGAGACCCAAAAGAACTGGATCGGACGCAGCGAAGGTGCCGAGGTTCGCTTCAAGGTAAAAGACAGCGACAGGGAATTCACGATCTTTACGACCCGTGCCGATACGATGTTTGGTGTTACCTTCATGGTATTAGCTCCGGAAAGCGAATTGGTTCAACAATTAACTACGGCAGACCAAAAAGCGGAAGTAGACGCTTACCTAGATCGCACCAAGAAACGTACCGAGCGCGAGCGCATCGCCGACCGTCAGGTAACCGGTGTATTCAGTGGTTCCTACGCTATTAACCCGTTTACGGGCGAGGCGGTTCCCATCTGGATCAGCGACTATGTATTGGCCGGCTACGGTACGGGAGCGATCATGGCGGTTCCGGCGCACGATAGCCGCGACTACGCTTTCGCGAAGCATTTCGGACTGGAAATCCGCCCCTTGGTGGAAGGTTGCGACGTAAGCGAGGAAAGTTTCGATGCCAAGGAAGGTATCGTATGCAATTCTCCGAGAGCCGGCGTTACTCCTTATTGCGATCTTTCCTTGAACGGACTGACGATCAAGGAAGCGATAGCCGCTACCAAGAAATACGTAAAAGATCACGATCTGGGACGTGTGAAGATAAACTACCGCTTGCGCGACGCTATTTTCAGCCGCCAGCGTTATTGGGGCGAACCGTTCCCGGTATATTACGACGCCGATGGCATGCCTCAGATGTTGCCGGAAGAATGTCTGCCCTTGTTGCTGCCGGAAGTAGATAAATTCTTGCCTACCGAGACGGGCGAGCCTCCATTAGGACACGCCGTTAAATGGGCTTGGGACACGGTAAACCAAAAAGTCACCGAGGTATCGAAGATCGATAACCAGACGATCTTCCCGCTGGAGCTTTGTACGATGCCGGGCTTCGCCGGTTCTTCCGCTTATTATTTGCGCTATATGGATCCGCGTAATGATAAAGCCTTGGTAGCTAAAGACGTGGATGAATATTGGAGAAACGTGGATTTATATATCGGTGGTACGGAACACGCTACCGGCCACTTGATCTACAGCCGTTTCTGGAATAAGTTCTTGTTCGACTTGGGTATCGTTTGCGAGGAAGAGCCGTTCAAGAAATTGATCAACCAAGGTATGATCCAAGGACGGTCGAACTTCGTGTACCGCATCAACGGAACCAATAAATTCGTTTCCTTGAACTTGAAAGACCAATACGAGGTCACCCCTATCCACGTAGACGTAAATATCGTATCTAACGATCTGTTGGATATAGAGGCTTTCAAGAACTGGCGTCCGGAATACAACGACGCAGAGTTCGTATTGGAAGATGGTAAATATATCTGCGGATGGGCGGTCGAGAAGATGTCCAAATCCATGTTCAACGTAGTGAACCCGGATATGATCGTTGAGAAATATGGTGCCGATACCCTACGTTTGTACGAGATGTTCCTAGGCCCGCTGGAGCAATCCAAGCCTTGGGATACGAACGGTATCGACGGCGTACACCGTTTCTTAAAGAAGCTTTGGGGCTTGTTCTTCGGCAATACGGATACCCTGCAAGTTACCGATGCCGAGCCTACGGCCGACGAA
This sequence comes from Parabacteroides sp. AF19-14, assembly GCF_003635485.1. Classification (NCBI taxonomy): domain Bacteria; kingdom Pseudomonadati; phylum Bacteroidota; class Bacteroidia; order Bacteroidales; family Tannerellaceae; genus Parabacteroides; species Parabacteroides sp. AF19-14. The sequence continues at coordinate 73,244 of NZ_QTMJ01000018.1, forward strand.
TTGAAATCCTTGCATAAGCTGATCAAGAAAGTAACGTTCGACATCGAGCATTTCTCATACAACACGTCCATTAGCGCCTTCATGATTTGCGTGAACGAGTTAACGAGCTTAAAATGCAGCAAGCGCGCCATCTTGGAGCCGCTGATCACCTTATTGGCTCCGTTCGCTCCCCACATCACGGAAGAGCTATGGCATCAATTAGGACATGATACGACCATCTGCGATGCCCAGTGGCCGGAACATAACGAAGAGTATCTGGTAGAAAAATCAGTTACCTACGTCATCTCATTCAATGGTAAAGCCCGTTTCAACCTCGAACTTCCGGCAGATATCTCCCGTGAAGACGCTGAGAAGGCGGCCTTGAGCCATGAGAACTCAGCGAAGTGGATGGAAGGCAAGACCGTTAAGAAGGTAATTGTCGTTCCCGGCAAAATCGTTAATATCGTAGTGGGATGAACTTAAAACTCACAAAAATCTATTTTTCCGTACAGGATTATCTAATGATCCTGTTCGGAACTTTATTATACGGATTCGGATTCAACGCCTTTATCCTTTCCAACGAGATCGTGACAGGTGGGGTAAGTGGTATCTGTGCGTTGATCTTCTTTGCCTCCAATGGATTGATCCCGGTATCCGTATCTTATTTTGTCATCAACGTAGCCTTGTTGGTGGTAGCCTTAAAGATCCTTGGTCTAAAATTCTTGATAAAAACTATTTTCGGAGTTTTCTCACTCTCGGCTTCTCTCTCTCTCTTCGAGTGGCTGCTGAAAGGACAACCTATACTGCACGACCAGCCGTTTATGGCTATCATAATCGGAGCGTTCATGTGTGGTGCCGGACTAGGATTGGTATTCTCGGCGAACGGTAGTACCGGAGGTACGGATATTATCGGTGCGGTAATCAATAAATATAAGAATATATCGATCGGACGTATCCTTCTGTTTTGCGATTTCTTCATCATCAGTTCCTCTTTCTTCCTGTTCCATAACGTGGACAAGATCGTTTTCGGTTTCGTGGAGATGGTCATAAGCAATTACGTTCTCGACATGGTATTGAACGGTAACCGCCAATCCGTACAATTCCTCATCTTCTCCCAGAAGTACGACGAGATAGCAGATCGTATCATCCATGAGTTAGGCCGTGGCTGCACGATACTAGACGGTGAGGGCGGTTATTCCCGCAAACCCGTCAAAGTAGTCGTACTACTCGCCAAGAAATCCGAATCCGTCTCCATCTTCCGGATCGTGAAGCGGATAGACCACCAAGCGTTCATCTCCCAAAGCATCGTCCGAGGGGTATATGGTGAGGGGTTCGATCAGATAAAGACTTAAAAAAGAATATACAAACAATTTAAAGCATTTCCATACGTTATATATCTACCGTATAGAAATGCTTTCTTATTTAATAGATTACGAAATATGAAACTTGTATTCGCGACAAATAATCAACACAAACTGGACGAGGTCCGCAAGATAACCGCCGGATACGCGGAAATCATAAGTTTATCCGATATAGATTGCCATGACGATATCCCCGAGACGGCAGATACCTTAGAGGGAAATGCTTTGCTAAAAGCCCGCTATATCAAGGAGAAATTCGGATATGATTGTTTCGCTGACGACACGGGATTAGAAGTCGAGGTATTGAATAATGCTCCGGGAGTCTATTCGGCTCGTTACGCAGGAACAGGGCACGACTCGGAAGCTAATATGAACAAGCTGTTGTCCGAAATGAATCATAAAGAAAACAGAAAAGCACGTTTCCGCACGGTCATAGCTCTAGTCCTTGACGGAAAAGAATATACCTTCGACGGTATCGTGAATGGCTCTATCACTACCGAAAAACGCGGAGATAGCGGATTTGGATACGATCCTATATTCATGCCTGATACCTATACACAAACTTTCGCCGAGATGGGTAACGATACAAAAAACCAGATCAGCCATCGTGCGAAAGCCGTCATGAAGTTAACATCATTTTTATCTGATTACAATTGTTAATATGAGACATATACTTACTATCATTCTATTTTCATTCTTTTCATTCACTGTATTAGCCGTGAATTTTAATACAACCGGATGGAAAACGTATCTTTCTTACAATAACACAAACAGCGTAGAGGAATCGAACGACCAAGTATTTGTGGTAGCGGAAGGATCTCTTTATACGTATGGAAAAGAAGATAATAGTATTAAGCAATATTATAAAGGAAACGGATTAAATGATAATACGATTTCTTTGATCCGCTATAATAAACAAACAAAATCACTCCTTATTATCTATGATAATTCAAATATAGATATACTTGAGGGAGGAGTGGCGACAAATCTACCTTATCTGTCGACCAGTACGTCCATAAGAGACAAACAAATCAATTCAGTATTGGTACATGATGAATATGCCTATTTATCGACAGCATTCGGTATCGTCGTGATCAATATGGCCAAAAAGGAAATAAAGGATACCTACAAGCTTTCCTTAAATATAACATCGTGTGCCATACAGAATGGCAATATATATGCCTCTACAACCAATAAGGCAGAAGTATCTTCGGGGATTATATACGCCTCATTAAAAGAGAACCTACTGGATAAGGCAAACTGGAAGCCCTATGGATTATCAAACCTTTCCGATAGTCATACGATCTCAGCTATCGCTTCATTCAAGAATACCTTGTTCTACTTGGTCAGTCAGCAAGGTATCTTCTATGAAAACAATGGAGAGCTTTCCCGAATAATAAATAGCTCAACCCTAAAATACATGAAAGTAATAGGCGAAAAATTAGCATGTATAGATAACTCAAGGGTTTTCATCGTATCCGATACGCAAAAGTTTGACCAAATAAACTTAAGTATCAATGATATCAGTACCTATCAAGCAGACAAATATTGGATAGCGGAAGGAAGCAAAGGGCTACGTTCTATCCAACGGAAAGGCTCAAATAGTTTTGAGGCTCTTAATGAACCTATCATTTTAGACGGACCTTACAGCAATAGCGCATTCGATATTGTTTGTAAAAATGATAAAGTATATATGATCATAGGAGGTAAAGACCTCCTAAATGGTAAGCGCTTCGACAAAGGAGGTTATATTCTTACATACGATTATGATAAATGGTCTTTTATCGATCCTAAAGAAGCCCAAAAGAAACTCAATTTACCAAGAAATCCACGAGACTATACAAGTATAGCCGTAACGACCGATGATTCTAATGATGAAATCGTATACGCCTCTTCCATGGGTGATGGCGTTATCCAATATAAGAATGGAACTCCCGTCCAGTCATACAATGAAAAGAATGCCTTTAAAGAAACCGCAGGAGGCTATGGGTCCGGTTATTGTTATATAGATGGACTGGCCTTTGATAAAAATGGAAATTTGTGGATGACAAGCTCAGAGGTTAACCATGCGGTACTTGTTCTTGACAAAGCAGGAGCATGGCATCGTTTGGATATCGAACAACTTAGAGGAGTTTATACAATAAACGATATACTTATAACCTCCACTAACGACAAATGGATTTATGTGCCTCGTAACACCCCTAAACTTGTAATGATACCGAATAGCGAGTCTTTAGACGAAGTTTCCTCGTATGAGTTTACTACACTTATTGATACCGACGGAAAAGAATTGACTCCTAGTAATTATACATGCGTAGCCGAGGATAAGGATGGATATATCTGGGTTGGTACGAATCGGGGAGCCGTATATTTCACTAAACCTAGGATCTCTTCCGCTGAGGATAAAGCCGCTACACGTTGTACAAGGGTAAAATATACCAATGAGGAAACTGGCAATCTCGCTTATTTCTTAGATAACGTTGTCGTCACGACCCTAAAAGTAGACGCAGGTAATCGAAAATGGATTGGAACCAAAGGAAATGGCGTCTATGTTCTAGATAATGATAATGAGACAATCGTTTATCAATTTAATACGACCAATAGCCCGCTCCTTTCCGATAACATATACGATATAGAGATAAACGATAAGACCGGTGAAGTTTTTATCGGTACCGATAAAGGACTAAATTCCTATCAAGGAGAAGCTTCGGAAGGTAAATCTGATTACTCGGAGATCTACGCATATCCTAATCCGGTACGTCCCGAACATATGGATAAAGTAACGATTGTAGGATTAATGGATAATTCGAATGTAAAAATCACGGATTTAAACGGAAATATTATTTATCAAACTAAATCCTTGGGGGGGCAAGCTATCTGGAATTGCCGGAACGCAAACGGATCACGTGTAGCGACAGGCGTATATCTTGTACTAGCTTCCACGGAGGAAGCCTCAGAGAGCGTCGTAACAAAAATCATTGTAGTCAAATAGAACAATGAATCAATCAGAGAAAGTTTTACTCAACTCCAGATTAATAAATCAAGTAAAAGAAGCGAATAATTTTGATTTTATTCGCTTCTTTCTTGCGTATTCTGTCATGTTCAACCATTTCAGCACACTGACAGAGACAGATCCTTTTTGGTTTGTTAGCGGAGGATTTCGAGTGAAAGGTTTCTTTATTATTAGTGGATTTCTTGTTATGTTTAGCTTCTTACGTACGCCTAATACCCGGATTTTTTTCCGTAAACGTATTCAACGTATTATGCCCGCCTACAGCTTGACTATTTTATTATGTGCCTTAATCGGATTATTCCTTACCTCTTTATCCTGCAGGGAATACCTCACCTCTTCTAGCTTATACACCTATCTTATCTGTAATTTACTTACATTTAACTTTTTATCGCCGGATTTACCCGGCGTATTCGATACCAATCCTTTACAAGCGATGAATGGGTCTTTATGGACTATCAAGGTTGAATTCATGCTATATATCATTATACCCATTATCTATTGGTTACTGAAAAGATACAATAAATTGGTATGCCTACTTCTTATTTATATCTTATCTTTCATCTACTCGACAACGTGTAATTATTTAGATGATATGACACACAACCCTATTTATGAATTCATGAAAAGACAATTCCCCGGACAAATGATGTACTTTTGTTCCGGTATTATCATACTTGCCTATTTCCCTGTTTTTCGAAAATATATGAGATATTTGTTCCCTGTCAGCCTATTTCTTTTATTGGGTAGAGAGTATCTGCTGCTGAGTATTTTCGAGCCTATCGCTCTAGCCTCTATCATTATCACGGTAGCTTATGGATTCAAGTGGTTACATGTATTCAATCGGATGGGAAATTTCTCGTATGGTATTTTCTTGATTCATTTCCCGATCATCCAAATATTCATTCATTACGGACTTGATCGGTATAGCTTTATATTGACATTGGCTCTTACCACTATCCTTAGCACCGGATTGGGTATGTTATCCTGGAAATACATAGAGAAACCTTGTTTATATCATCCTAAAAAGAAAAAACAGATGAACGCAATGATCGGATGATCTGATCTGTTATCTTCTCCGCTCCTTTCCGGTTCGGATGGATAGCATCATAAAAATCCGACGTATCCAATAGCTCCATACAGTCGACGATAAGGATAGAATCAAACATTTGAGTAAACATTCGCAAAGCTCGTTGTTTCTCCGCTACTGTAAAAGCTGTTATATCCGGGTTATACGGCATGACAACCAGACAATAAATAATACCCCTATCCCTAAAATAAACGGAAGAACGCTCTATCAACCTTTTCCATTCAGGAGTAATCTGATATGCCTCGAATTTATTTTCTTCATTCTGTTCTTCTACTTTCCGTTTATAGACAGATTCATTTCTATCAGACATCGTAGAGTTTGGATAACGTAAATCAGAGGTTATAATTCCGGGGATAACATCATCATCCAACTTATTACGCAGATAAGTAGTCAAGCCGGAGAATAAACAATTTCGAGCCACATAATTATAGTATAAATTCGGTTCACTTAAAGTTTTTTCTAAAGCAGGAAGTAATTCACAGGTAAAACCATCCATTTTATATCCATACATATGTAGAGCTACCCGGTTGGGATCATCCAATTCGATCGGGCCACGTAATTGATCTAAATCCACACACTGTACAACTACTTGCACAGAAGATGGTAAATAGGAATAATACAAGGCACTCTCACTCAATCTCTGACCAGTAGAGGTAAGATTATATACACAGGGATTTCCTCGCAACTCTGCTTCTAACTTGTATCCGTTCACACCACTCATACCGCGGCTATTACCTAAAATAACAAGATCCGGACGCTCTTCCGGATTATTTAATGTACTCCATATAAGTCGTGTTCGTACGTAGTCGTTAGGCAATAATCGATAGAGATAGGGAGTGATCTGATTGAACAAAAACAACAAGATCCCCAGAAACAACAGGAATCTTATCATACTCTTTATTTGTTTATGCGTTGGTTTCATACTTGCTAGAATTGAAAATAAATAAAGCTAGAAGCGTTATTTCCGAAGAAATATATACAAAATAAAAGGATCGCATATAAAGTATATCGTATATATATACTTCGTATTTTCCTAATATCAAATCCAAACGGCTGTTTCCGATTCATCCACTCGATCACTAACATACAAGTAATGAAAATAAGCGATAATAAAGCAGAAACATTATTGGCCCCACTTACCTTAGGCACACGGAATAAAGAAGAGGAGAACAGATCATATATATAATCGAGTGCCATTGATATATTCTCAGCCCTAAATAGAATCCATCCGATCACCACGAAGCCAAATGTAACCAACATAGACACAACGTTTGATGGTATCAACCTTATCTTTACATATTTCTTTAGTATCAACAATGCTATACATAGCAAACCATGGTAAACACCCCAAGCCACAAATGTCCAGTTCGCTCCATGCCAAAGACCGCTCAAGAAAAATATGATCAAGATATTCCGAATATGTCTAAAGAAACCATTATGGCTACCTCCTAAGGGAATATATACATAATCTACAAACCAAGTATTCAACGAGATATGCCAACGTCTCCAAAACTCGGCTATATCTAAAGAAAAATAGGGATACCGGAAATTTTGCCTCAACTGTATCCCAAACAACTTGGCTGTACCTATAGCTATATCTGAATATCCGGAAAAATCTCCATAAATCTGGAATGAGAACAAAACGGCTCCCAATAGCAAAGTACTAGCCGGGTAATTTCCATAGTTCCCGAATATGTCATCTACGACCAAGGCACAATTATCAGCTATCAGGATTTTTTTGAAAAACCCCCACATCATTTGTCGTATCCCATCTACAGCGTCGTTATACTCGAAGCTGCGAGGTCTCTCAAATTGTATCAACAGGTTAGTAGCCCGTTCGATAGGGCCAGCCACCAACTGTGGGAAAAAACTAACAAACGCGAAAAAGGAAACGATATCTCTTGTCACCGGCAATTTACCTCTATACACGTCAATCGTATAACTTAAGGCTTGGAATGTATAAAAACTAATCCCGACCGGTAATAAGAGAGAAAGCGTAGAGATGTGCAATGAAATCCCTATATAAGAGAAAGCATCTACCAAACTATCCACAAAAAAGTCGTAATACTTGAAGAAAGAGAGTATCAGTAAGTTAAATATGACATTCGCAACCACGATACCTTTATCGAACCAGCGAGGTATCTTCCCGGCCCTCGCACGTACTTCCTCTATTCCTATCCCACTCAGCCAACTACAGAAAGAGGTAAGGGCTATCAATGCCAAGAACCGGTAATCCCACCACCCGTAAAAAAGATAACTAACTACGACTACAAATAAATTCTGTAGTCGTAGTCGCTTTCCGAAGACAAGCCAATACAATAAAAATACGATTGGCAAATAAATCAAATATTCAATCGAATTAAATAGCATAATAACCGCGAAGATATAATACTAATGCTTTATACCCTCAAACATCTCCGAGCGATCTTCTTTCGCTTGGGTGGATTTAGCCTTGAAACTATTAAATGTCCAACTCAACGTCAACGTGATTTGTGGATATTTGGGTTTGATACGTGTCAGGGAACGTAAATCTGCCGTTTGGATATCGCTGATATATTTGGCAGAACGGAAAATATCCCGGAAAGCTAAGGTAGCGGTTAGTTTTCGGTTACATAGTTGCTGACGGACGGCTACGTTCGCGTACCAATAAGCGTCCGTACGGCCCTGCGTCGTTACGGAAGGGCCTACAAAACTACCATCCAATTGGATACGTGTGTACTTCCCCAGATTAAACAGGTTATTCCATAGGATATCGTAATTGGTGCTAGAGGTCGTATTTCCACCGGCGGCCTGTTCGTTCTTCACCTTATAGTGATAAACGTTTCCATTGACCGTGGTATTCCACCAGCGCACCGGATGCAGGCTGACGCTTAGCTCGATACCCGTCGAGTAATCATGTCCTACGTTCGCCATCGAATCCAAGGTTACACCAGCTGAATAGGGAACACGCAACCGCTCGATCTTATCCTTCCGATACCGATGAAAGGCGGTGGCGGATACCGTGTTTTCCCCGAAACTCTTCCGGTAGTTCAATTCAAAGGAGTTGATGTACTCCGGACGTATATCCGGATTACCGATCTCGGCCGTATAAAAGTCGCGATACGTGATATAAGGCTCCATATAGAAAAGCTGCGGACGTGTGGTACGACGGGAATAGGAAGCCAACAAACGATGCTCATTCGGGAACGTATAGCCCAAATGCACCGATGGGAAAAACTCAAAACGATTCTTCGTACGATCCGCTCCCTCCACGGAACTTCGCAAGACCGTATGCGTATGCTCTCCCCGAACGCCGGCTTGCGCCTCTAAATTCTTCCACGTATGGGAAAGAATCGTATAGATAGAATTCACCCCTTCTTGAAAATAAAACGTGTTGTAGATATCGTCACGCCAAAAGAACGTTTGTCCCTTGGGGTCCCACCATTCCATATTGTAATCGCCGTCTTCCAGATAAGAATAATATTGGTAACCCGCCTCTAGCTTACCTCCTTTCCCGAAAGGCAAGGCGTAATCCAGATTGATACGCATCGTTTCCCGGTGCTCGGCCTCATAAGCACGGTGCCCCTGTTGGCGTTGCCCTTCCAAGGACATCAAGTCGTTAAAGAAATATTCCAAGGCATGGCCGCCATATTTGTAATAAGCACTACCGGAAAGCTCGTGTCCCTTATCGTTGAACTTATGCTGTACCGCCAGACTTCCCAAACCTATATTCTCATCATTATCATAATCATCTATGCTTCGATAATCTTCCGTCACCGGAGAGCCGCCCGCTACCGAACGGGTTTCCTTATAGTTCATCTCTCCCTTACGCTTATTTCCGCCATAGCCGCCCTCCAGATCCAACGCGATGGTTGTCTTGGGAAGATTCAGGCTCCAACCGCCTTTCATCGTATAATGATAGCTGTTTCCCGTACGAGGCCCGACGGAATGCGAGGTAGTGGTCTGATCGCCCACCACCGTCATCTTCTCTTGGTCGAAATCACTCTTGCGCAACCGGTCTGTCCACTGTCCGCCGATGTACCAACGGGAACGCTGATGTTGCTGTGCCAACAAGAAATCGACATGGCGGGAAAGCCACGTACTTCCCGAGAGATTCACCATCCCACTCAATCCCCGCTGGGAATGCTTCTTCGTGATAATATTAATGATACCCACGTCGCCTTCCGTATCATGCTTGGCGGAAGGTGTCGTGATAATCTCTATATTCTCTATATGCCCGGCCGGGACTTGCTCCAAAGCCTGTGTACCCGAGAAGACACTCGGCTTACCATCTATGTAAACCAAAAAGCCGCTGCTTCCACGAAAAGTAACATCGCCTTCCGCGTCTACCCGTATGGAAGGCGTATTCTCTAATATATCCACGGCGGAACCGCCTCCTCCCATCATATTAGAAGAGGCCTCGACCACTTTCTTATCCAACTTATAAACCAATTGGCGTTTCTCGGCCACTACCTCCACTTCGGCGATACCTACCTCCAAAGGACTCATCATCAACTTACCTAAATCCACCGGAGACGAGGCATCCAAGATGATATCATTCTTTGTAAACACATCATATCCCATCAGACGGACCATGACCACATAATTACCCGGAGCCACCTTAGTAAACGAGAAACGTCCTTGATCGTCCGGAAAAGTCTGTTGCAAAGGTTTTTCACTTCCCATCGTAAACAGAAATATATCCGCATAATTAATCACTTGATTCGTAGAGGCATCTATTAACTGCCCCTTAATACGGGCATCCGGAGAAGTAGCCCACGAGAGCGCACAAATCACCCATAATAAGGCCAACATTAGTCCTATCTTTTTCATGATATTGAGAATTACAATTAGATTTCTACACAAAAGTAACTAAATTCAGAATGTTACGGTAATTAATAGCGATCATTCTTGATATATTCTTTCCCGGGATCGTCCGAGTTCGAGTAGCGAAGCAGATGGTTTCTTCCTAGCGAAACAAAAGTTTCTATATGGGAAAACAGAAGTTTCTTCAGTACAAAACTTTAGTTTTCTTCTATGAAAACAAATGTTTTCCATGTGTAAAACTTTTGTTTTATACCATAAAAAACCACAAATACTTATATATTAATATTTTATCTATATAAAGAAAGGAAGAAAAACGGACTGATTATATACGTAGAGTGTAGAAAATTCCTTTGACGGCATGGCAAAGACACTTACTAAAAGCGGGAAATGATGGTAGATAAAGACTTACTATTGTAGATGTTTTCCTATCTACAACAATAGGATAAATATTTTAAAATCAAATAATTATAAGGATAGTTGTAGATATTGTACATAATTTTGATTATTTACATATAATAGACCGGGCTTAGCTTTTATATCACTCAAGTCCGGCCTATCGGTTGAGACCTATCCCGTATTTGTTTGGATCAGAGTCCCAGCTTCTCAGAGATCTCCAACATCTTCTTGATCGGTTTGATGGCCTTCTTCTGTACCTCCTCGTCCACGAATATCTCCGGCATCTCGAACTTCAAGCAATTATATAGCTTCTCCATCGTGTTCAAGCGCATGAAATTACATTCGTTGCAAGCGCAAGTACTGTCGTTCGGAGGAGCCGGGATGAATTCCTTATCCGGACTCTGCTTGCGCATCTCGTGAATAACGCCACTTTCCGTCGCTACAATGAATTGTTTCGCGTCGGACTTAATGGTATGCTTCAGCAAAGCCGCGGTCGATCCTACGAAGTCTGAGACCTGTATAACCGGCTGCTTGCATTCCGGATGGGTGATTACTTCCGCGTTCGGGTACTGTTTCTTCAAAGATAAGATCTTCTCCAATGAGAATTGCTCATGCACGTGGCAAGCGCCATCCCAAAGCAACATATTACGTCCCGTGATGTTATTGATATAATTACCTAAGTTACGATCCGGGCCAAAAATCATCGGTGTACCTTCCGGGAAGCTCTCCACGATCTGGCGGGCGTTCGTGGAAGTAACCACCACATCCGTGACCGCTTTCACGGCGGCGGTCGTATTCACGTAAGAGATTACCGTATGACCGGGATGTTGCTTGACGAACTCGGCGAACTCCGGAGCCGGACAACTATCCGCCAAGGAACAACCGGCATTCAAGTCCGGTACCAGCACTTTCTTATCCGGACAGAGGATCTTCGCCGTCTCTCCCATAAAGTGAACCCCACAAAGCACGATGATATCCGCCTTCGTCTTAGCCGCCCATTGTGCCAAGGCCAGACTGTCTCCCACATAGTCCGCTATATCTTGTATATCGCCTGTTTGATAGTAATGCGCCAAAATAATCGCATTCTTCTCTTTACGTAACTTGTCGATCGCTTCCTTAAGGTCTAAATCCTTAGGAACGGGCGCATCCATGTACCCGATTGATTGGTTTGTCAACATAGCCTTATATATTAATGATTCCTGTTTCTACTGCTCCCAATAGGCTTTTCACTATATATAAACAATATTATCCACAGAAAGTATTACTGATAATCTTCATCTTATCTAGTTTATCAACCTATTGTTCACAAAGCACAAAGGTATAAACTTTCTTCATTTATAGAAATAACAAGAAAGATTCTTATCTTTGCTGTCGATGGATGAGCTGTCGTGAACCATCAAGAGTTATCCACAATCATTATATTATATTCTTATTAATCTTTAATTTTAAAAATAAATATGATGAATATGATAGGCTGTTGAAATGGTTAATACATTTTTGTTACAATCTTTGGTTATTGACTTATTAAAGTCTGTGAACGGTTTATCAAAAGGATACCAACAGCATGGATGTCTATCTATAGATTGTAATTCTTATAGTTATAGACTTTATGAATATTTAGCTGTTTATTGTTGATAACCTTGATTGTGAAAAAATAGATCCTCCAGCAAGGCTGTCAATAGGTGTATAAGGGCTGTTGATAGCGCGTAATAAATAAGTGGCTTATTCATTTGCTAATTTGAGAAAGGGGGGTGTATGGACAAGTATTTGAATAAAGCAAGAAATATTTTTCATTTTATGTCCACTACTTATTAATAGCTTTTCAACGGCATATCCACGGATATTCGCTACTTTCGCGGTCAAAGATATTTGTTATGCGAAAATTAAAAGTAACCGAATTGAACCGCCTGACTCTTGAGGCTTTTAAGGAAAGTAAGAAGATACCTTTAATCGTTGTCTTAGACCATATTAGAAGTCTAAACAACGTGGGTTCCGTGTTTCGTACCTCCGATGCTTTCCGGGTAGAGGCTATTTATCTTTGTGGTATTACGGCTTGCCCTCCGAATGCGGAGATCCATAAGACCGCCTTAGGAGCGGAAGAAACCGTAGATTGGGAATATTTCAAGGATACCCCGGAGGCTGTTGATAAACTGCGCCAAGAGGGGTATACGGTATGTGCCGTGGAGCAAGCGGAAGGTAGTGTCATGTTAGATAACTTGCAGTTAGACAAGACAAAGAAATACGCTATCGTCATGGGTAACGAGGTAAAAGGCGTTCAACAAAATGTGGTTGATAACTGTGATATATGTATTGAAATACCTCAATACGGTACAAAGCATTCCTTGAACGTATCGGTTACTACCGGTATCGTGATCTGGGATTTTTTCAAGCAACTATCAGATTAAACCATTCTCAACCAATACGACGACCCGTTCGGTCATGGCATCTTTACCTTTCGGGTCGTATTCCGATTTCAGACTGGCTCCGAACATTCCGGCGAAGAAATTCCAAAAGCCCGCACGGAAACTTCCCAGATAGGCTTTCAATAAATTGTAACTGGATTGATTACATTCCCTATCGATCAGTTTGATAAGTAGCTTACCTTGCGAGAAGGATAATTTTTTTAGTTCCGGTTTATATTGGGCGAACAACTCTTTCTCCATCCGTTTCAAGTGGGCTTGGCGGGCCTTGTCATTCGGTAAGGTTTCCATGTATTCGTAGGTCTCTATCAACGTATCATACACCATCTTGGCATAGGGCAAAGTACGCTTTACGTCTCGTACCAACTTATTGTACTTCGCTTGTTCACGCTTATTCTTAAACTTAACTTGAGGATATATGAAAACTTCCCGAAGGTTGACGACAGCCATTGTATCACCTTCATACAGTTGAGCTTTCTGATAACCTTCCGGAACAATATTTGTCTTTACCGCCTGCGCCATCCCTTTAAAGCTACAGAGAGCGAGTAGAGCCAAAATACAATATATCCCTTTTCGTATCATATACCGCGAAAATATAAATACTGCGTGACTCTCAGCATCATTTATCTGTTAATAACTTGCTAAATGAATATAAAACATTACATTTGTACAATTGACAACAACTTAAGAATATATTAACTATGAAGAAAGAAGAAATTACCGCCCTATTCGGAAAATTCGAATCCATTTCATGTGAGGTAGAAGGCATAGAATGCTGGAGTGCCAGAGAGTTACAACCCCTATTAGGATATGCCAAATGGGATAACTTTATCAATAATGTAGTGGTGAAAGCCAAAGAAGCGTGCCGGAATGCGGGAGAAAATATAGAGGATCACTTTCCCGATGTCGGGAAAGTGATTATTGTGGGGCATGGTGCTGAGCAACAAATAAATGACATCTTATTAACACGCTACGCATGCTACTTAATCGCACAAAATGGTGATAGTCGTAAACCACAAGTAGCTTTCGCTCAGACTTATTTTGCGGTACAAACCCGTAAGGCCGAGGTGATTGAACAACGCCTATTGGATTGTGAACGCTTAAAGGCCAGGGAAAAATTGAGTCAGACTGAAAAACAATTATCCGGAATCTTATACGAAAGAGGCATTGATAATAAAGGATTCGCGATTATTCGTTCTAAGGGAGATCAAGCTTTATTCAATTTAAGTACACAGATGTTGAAAAAGAGAATGAACGTCCCCACGAATAGACCTATCGCTGATTTTTTACCGACTATAAGTATAAAAGCTAAAGACCTAGCGGCTGAAATGACAAACGTAAATGTGCAAGCGAAGGATCTATATGGACAATCTCCTATTGAAAAAGAACATATTGATAATAACACCGCTGTTCGTGATATGCTATTGCAAAGGGGAATTAAGCCTGAATGGCTCTCCCCTAATGAGGATATTAAAAAGGTACAGCGTAGGATAAATAAGGATAATAAGAAAAACTTGAAGAATAAATAGAAACCATACAAAATCTTAACTATGAAATATCTATTGCTATCCCTGTTTGCGGGGGTATTTTCATTGTATGTACATGGTGTTGATAACTTACGTTTACCGGATGTTCGTAGCGTGGGAATGGGAGGGAATGTGGCGACGCAATCTATTTTATTCAATCCGGCCCTTATTGTCGATAAAGATAAAAAATCCATTCATTTAGAATACTTTAATCGGTACATGTTGAAAGAATTGGGTACGATGTCCGGTAGTTTTTATTATCCGAATCAACTATTATCCGCAGGTGTTGATATCTCTGTTTTCGGGTTTGACGGATATAGGGAGATGATGGTTCGTGTACTGGGAGGGAAACGCTTGGGGGATAAATGGGCGTTAGGGCTTGGAGTTCACTATAGTTTCTTGCAAACCGAGTTGTTGGAAAATACGAGATCCAGACTGTCAACAGATATTGGAATCACTTTCTCTCCTATTGATAAGTTGTTAATAGGAATGTTAATAATGAATTTTCCTTCTGTTTCTATAGGAGATAAAGATATTGAAATAGAAGATTTTAATTATTATTTAATTCAAATAAGTTTTCAATGGGAGATTATAAACAGTCTGTTAATTACAGGAAGTGCAGGAACGGAAAATGAAAACCTAGTTGTTGGAAACTTTGGTCTTGAATACACCGCTTTCGATTCTTTTTTTATTCGTGCCGGAATACAGACCGCTCCTCTCCTGCCCTCTTTAGGAATTGGTTATAACTTTTCTTGCTTTACGATAGATGTAGCCTCTATTTACCATCCGATTTTAGGGATGAGTACCAGTCTTGGTTTATCATTCTCTTTTTAAATGATACTTAGCTATGAAACGATTGTTTATAATCTTGTCGATAATCCTGTTGATAAATAGTTATTACGCTAATTCTCAAATAGAATATTCTGTTGATAAGTGGATGGAGTATGTAGAGGAACTAGCCTTGGAAACCGAGGATACGGAGCGTATCGAAAGTTTGTATGCCGATTTATCTTATTTAACTGAGCATCCTTTTGATTTGAATGCCGTGACGGAAGAACAACTGAAGCGATTACCTTTTCTATCCGATCGCCAAATCGAGCAGCTACTTTCCTACCGGAAACGATACGGAAATATGGTTAGCATCTATGAGTTGAAGAATATAGAGGATATCGATTTTCAGACGATATCTCTTCTCCTTCCATTTGTTTATATAGGTGATAATCTTGTTGAAAAACGGTTGCTTACGGTTAAGAACCTGTTGAAATATGGTCGTAATGAATTACAAATCAGGTATGATCAATGTTTTCAACAGAAAAAGGGATATGGTGAACAAACGGACAGCATACTTTCGTTATATCCGAATCGTAAATATAGAGGAGAACCTTTCTATCACTCCTTACGTTATTCCTATACTTTCGAGGATCGTTTACAAGCAGGCTTCGTAGCCGAGAAAGATGCGGGCGAACCTTTTTGGAACGCATATCATAAAGGATATGACTTTTATTCCGCACATCTATTCCTAAAAGATATCAACTGGTTAAAAAGCTTGGCTATAGGGGATTACAAGATGTCTTTCGGACAAGGTCTGGTGATTAGCAATGACTTTTCTCCTAGTCGTACGGCAGTAGTCGCTCAAGCGGAGCGAAGGACAAATGGCTTCCGTAGGCACTTCTCAACCAATGAACAGGATTTCTTCCGAGGGGTGGCTAGTACGATCACGATTAAAAACTTGGATATAAGTGTTTTCTATTCGTACCGGAAAATGGATGCGGCCGTAGATAGCTTGACATTCACCTCATTAAAAACGGATGGACTTCATCGTTTACAACGGGATTGGGAAAAGAGGAAAATGATAACGATGCAGGTATATGGAGGAAATATCCGCTATGCTACATCTCATTTTCATGTAGGTTTAACGGCTCTCTCCTATTCATTCGGTAAGTTTAAGATGGACCCCGATCCAAAACCTTATAATTTGTTCTATTTCAGAGGTTCCAACAATTTCAACATCGGTGTTGACTATATGTTGAAAAGTAACCGTATTAAGTTTTATGGCGAAACTGCCCTTTCGAAAAACGGAGCTATTTCTACCTTGAATGCCTTGCAGTTAACACCCGCTTCTTATATATCTTTCTTGGTATTATACCGTTATTACGACCGCCGTTATCAAGCTTTGTTTGGAAATGCTTTCTCGCAAGGCTCTACGGTTCAAAACGAGCAAGGGGTTTATATGGGATTGCAATTAACCCCGATCGCCCGCTGGAAATTATCCGTTTATGCGGACTTATTCCGTTTTCCTTGGTTGAAATACGGGATAGACGCTCCTTCCGGAGGACAGGAATATATGGCTCAGATAGATTATACCCCTAGTAGAAACTATTCAGCTTATCTTCGTTATAAATACCGGCAAAAAGAAAAGAATGGAACTTTTGAAAATGATAATTTATTGAGAATCAATTCTTATAAACAACATCGTATTCGTTTTCAACAGGTTTATAACTTTTCTTCTCCTTTTATTTTTAAGACTTCCTTAGATGGTATTCTATTCGATGATCCTATAAAGAAACTTAATAAAGGAATTATGATATCCCAAAGTATAGGCTGGAAGCCCACTACCCTACCTCTTCAAATGGATGGTTATCTAGCGTGGTTTCATACGGATGATTACAATAGCCGGGTCAGTTCGTATGAGAAGAATATATTGTATGCCTTTAATATGCCCTCTTTTTATGGGGATGGGATGCGGTTTGCCCTTACCTTTCGTCTGGATATTTGGAAACGTTTATCCTTATCCGCGAAACTGGCTCACACCCATTATTGGGACAGGGATTTGATAGGTACTGATACGGAGGAGATAAGCGGTTCTGATAAAACAGATCTTTATGCTTTGCTTCGCTGGAAATTTTAGAGTAGATTTGCGTGGGTAAAAACAAACAGCGCTATGTCTACAATTCTTTTTGATAAAATTGTATTTGGCCCGATACATAGTCGGCGCCTAGGTGTCTCTTTAGGGATGAATTTACTTCCTACAGACGGGAAATTATGCTCTTTTAATTGCATTTATTGCGAATGTGGATTGAATGAGAATCATAGGACCCATAGTAAACTGCCTACTCGTACGGAAGTGAGGGAAGCCTTAGAGCAAAAACTAAGTTCCATGAAAGCGGAAGGGATCGCTCCGGATGTAATTACGTTTGCCGGAAACGGAGAGCCTACGATACACCCGGAATTCGGTGGAATCATTGATGATACGGTCGCTATCCGGGATCGGTTTTTCCCTGACGCTAAAATCGCCGTACTTTCTAACTCTACGATGCTCCATAAAGAGGAAGTCTTTCAAGCCTTGAATAAAATAGAGGATAACATATTGAAACTGGATTCTGTATTAGACAGTCGGATTCGGCAGATAGATGTACCTAATTCTCCGGCGTTTAATTTCGAGTCTTTATTAAAACAATTATGTCGTTTTAACGGAAACTTGATTATACAGACCATGTTCTTGAAGGGGGAAGTGAATGGGAAATCGGTTAATAATATGACAGAAGAGGAGATAGCGGGCTGGATCTCCGCCTTAAAACAAATCCGTCCGAAACAAGTCATGATTTATACGATAGATAGGGAGACCCCGGTTAAAGCTTTGAAAAAAGCTACTAAAGAAGAATTAGATGCGATTGCGGAACGGGCCCGGAAGGAGGGTTTTGACGTGACGGTATCTTATTAAACTAACTAATTTAGAGAAACACAATAAGTAGTATGAGAACATTCAGTAAAAAGAAAAAATTGCCTCGACTCTTGACGCTTTGTGGAGCGGTAGCGGTCTCAGCATTGCTAGGAGGATGTGGGCAGAGCGGTGTTCCGGCGGAATCTTTCGATCGGTCGGATTATTATACCAGAGGTATCGGTTCGTATCCGGGAGATCCGGGGGAGGATTTTTCTCCTTCATTACGTCCGGATTATTCCACGTATCGTAACATAGCTCTTTTGCGTAGCGCTTACAACTCCTCCAGTTATGATTACAATCTAACGGCTCAACTGGTGACGGATGGTGTTATTAGCGATAAACAACCTCAGTATCTCGATCTCTCCACGCAAAATGGGGATATAGCTCGTCGTGAGCGTGAGTGGATGATCGATCAAGGTCCTTATTCTCGTAATGCGGTTACAGGCGAGGATGCCTATTTCCTGTTCACGCTGAATAACTGGAAAGAGAAAGCCGACAAGGTACAATTTCGTGGCAGCGTGGCTTATGACGAGAATAAGATTAAGGATGGATATGAGATTGTTTGCGAGGGATCGAATGATGGAAATACTTGGACGGAATTGGCTACCTTAAAGGGTAAAGGTATGCCGGGTAAGGCCAGCAAGTATAAGGCCCATTCAGACCCGAACAAGAATAGCTGGGATCCGGGTACGTTGCCCACCCGTATGTTGAATGAGACTTTGACATTCGATCAACCGGGTGAATATGCTTATTATCGGATGCGATTGAAAATGGAAGGTGCCGCTTATTGGGCATTCTTCGAGATGAATTTCTATAACCAAGATAAGTTGATAGATTTGCTTCCTTCCAAATTCTTTAATAGCGCTTGGATGAGTGCCACGACAGGAGAGGAGTGGGTCTATGTGGACTTGGGTAGCCAATCCGAATTCGACAAAGTAAAATTACATTGGATCAATAAAGCGATCAAGGGTAAGATTCAAGTTTCCGACGACGCTAAACAATGGGTTGACATAGCGAATCTTCCGGGTGGAGATGCTAATCTGGATGAGATCAAGCTAAAAGGAAAGGGCCGCTACGTACGGGTATGGATGGAGCAACCGGCTAATGACGGACGTTATATCTTAAGCGAGATAGAGGTGATGGGTAAAGGTGGCTTGCTTGCCCAACCGGCTGCTGCTCCGGCTGCTACAAAAGACGAGATCCGTTTATCGGGCGGAAACTGGAAAGTACAACGAGCTTCCGAGGTAACCGCTTCCGGCGAGGAAATATCGAAACCTTCTTTCTCTCCGGAAAATTGGATCGTGGCGACTGTGCCGGGAACGGTATTGAGTAGTTATAAGAATATCGGAGCTATCCCGAATCCGAATTACGCGGATAACTTGATGCAGATATCCGAGTCATTCTTCAACTCTAATTTCTGGTATAGGGATGAGTTTGAGGTACCCGAAGGATTCAAGCAAGATCGTTTGTTCTTGAATTTCGATGGTATCAACTGGAAAGCGAATGTATATTTAAACGGTAACAAGATCGGCCGTATCGAGGGAGCGTTTATCCGAGGTGTATTTGACGTTACAGACAGGGTCGTACCGGGTAAGAACGTTGTCGCGGTGGAGATCATCAAGAATGAGCATATCGGCGCTATCAAGGAGAAATGTGAGAAGAATACGGATTTCAACGGTGGTATCTTAGGCGCTGATAACCCAACCTTCCACGCTTCGATCGGTTGGGATTGGATCTCGACGATCCGTGGTCGTAATATAGGTATTTGGGATGATGTGTACTTGACTTCTACAGGCAAGGTAACGATTCAAGACCCGTTCGTACAGGTTGTATTACCGTTGCCGGATACGACTTCCGCTACCTTGACTCCGGAAGTGATCGTGAAGAACCATGATGCTGCTCCCGTGAAGGGTATATTGACAGGAAAGATCGGTGATATCACTTTCGAGCAACCGGTGGAATTGGCCGCCAACGAGGAGAAGAGCGTTGCTTTCGACCCGAATACCTTTAGCCAATTGAAGGTTCAGAATCCACGTTTGTGGTGGCCTAAAGGGTACGGATCTCCTTATTTATACGACGCTAATTTCACCTTTAAGGTAGGTGATAAGGTATCCGACTCTGAGGATTTCAAGGTAGGTATCCGACAAATGACCTTCAATGAGAATAATAGTATCTTGAGTCTCTTTATCAATGGTCGTCGTTTTATAGGCCGTGGCGGTAACTGGGGATTCGGTGAGTCTAATCTGAATTACCGGGGTCGTGAGTACGATATCGCCGTGGCTTACCATGCCGATATGAACTTTACGATGATGCGTAACTGGGTAGGACAGATTGGCGATAAAGAATTATATGAGGCTTGCGACCGTCATGGTATCATGATCTGGCAAGATTTCTGGTTGGCGAATCCTTCCGACGGACCCGATCCTTATGATCCGGAGATGTTTATCGCCAACGCAGAGGATTATGTGAAACGTTTCCGTAACCATGCCTCTATCGGTATTTATTGCGGGCGCAACGAGGGCTTCCCGCCGGAGCAGATCGACAAGGCTTTACGCCGTATCGTGAAAGAGGATCATCCGGGCTTACATTATATCTCTAGCTCGGCGGATGAGGTGGTAAGTGGCCATGGCCCGTACCGTGCGCTTCCTGTTAAAGAATACTTTAGCTTGAAGAATGGTAGTGATAAGTTCCATAGTGAGCGGGGTATGCCCAACGTGATGAATTACGAGAGCTTGGTTCGTACTTTCTCTCCGGAAGCGCTTTGGCCGCAAAACGCTCAATGGGGGCAACATGATTATACGATGGAAGGCGCCCAGTCTTGCGCTTCTTTCAACGCTATCATCGAAAAGGGCTTCGGTAAGCCGAACAACGCCAAGGAATTCGCCGATCTGGCTCAGTGGGTAAACTATGATGGTTACCGGGGTATGTTCGAATCGAGAAGCTTGAACCGTAAGGGATTATTGCTGTGGATGACGCATCCGGCATGGCCTTCTATGGTATGGCAGACTTACGATTATTATTTCGAGCCTACCGCCGCTTACTTTGGTTGCAAGAAGGCCTCCGAGCCTCTGCACATTCAATGGAATCCGGTTACGGACGAGATCGAGGTAGTGAACTATAGCGCCGGCGTACGTAATGGTTTGACGGCAAAGGCTCAAATCATCAATATGGACGGTTCTATTTCATGGGAAAACGAGGTTTCCGTGGATAGTAAGGAAGATACGACCAACAAATGTATGAAACTGGATTTCCCAGCTAGCGTATCCAGCGCTCATTTCGTCAAGTTGACGTTGACAGAGAATGGCAAGATCGTATCGGATAACTTCTATCTGCGTGGCGTAGAGGAAGGCAACTACCAAGCTTTGCGTGAGATGCCAAAGGTTACTTTACGATCCAACGTGGCAACCAATAAGGGTAATGACGGTACTTGGACCGCCACCGCTATCTTGGAGAACACTTCATCCACACCGGCTCTGATGATCCGTGTGAATGTAGTGGGCGAGAAGGATGGCGAGCAATTCCTCCCCGTTTTCTATAGCGATAACTATTTCTCATTGCTCCCGGGCGAGAAGAAAGAGATCAACATCCATTGGAAAGATGTAGATACGAGAGGCGAGACCCCGAAGGTGGTTATCTCCGGTTATAACGTAGAGTAATAGATAGATTAATCCTCTAGGTCAAAAGATTTTGATCTAGGGGATTTTTTATATCCAAATGCATACCTTTGTGAAAATTTTATCTTTAACTACATGTGAGAATTGAATATGAATTTGAAGGAATATCTTAATAAACCTATGTACGCTATAGATAGACCATGGGTGATCGTTCTGTTAAACTCGATGGTAGTGGCGTTAATACTCGCTATTTTCGAGCCTTTTCACTATCGGCTAAATAGCGTGATACAGTTTTGGGTATTATGGTGTTTCGTAGGCTTGACATTTATATTCTCTGTTGTCGCTTTTGTCTTGTTTCCTAAATTATTCAAACGTTTTTATGATCCTGAACGATGGACTATTGGTAAAAACTTACTACATTGTTCCTGCTTTTTGTTATTTTTGGGACTCGCTTGTTTCATTTATGACTATTACTTCTTGATGCGAATGGACTTTTGGAGTGATTTAGATACGACTATTTTTTATAAAATGTTGCTTATAGATGTGTCAGCGGCGATCACGATTGTTATTATTCCCCTTATTTTCGGATTTTTCATTATAGAGAATAATGCTTTGAAACGTAATTTGCAAGAAGCGAAAAGGATGAATAAACTATTATCCGAACGAAATATACAAGAAGAGAAAGGGGGTGATGCCATAACCCTGTCCGGCGATACAAAAGAATCGATTTGCGTACTTCCGGATAATATTATGTATATGGAATCTTCTGGTAATTATGTAGATGTCTGTTATAGAGAGGAAGGGAATATGAAGCATAAACTTCTCCGTTCCACGATCAAGCAAATGGATGAGATGATGGAGAAATATGGTTGTTTTGTCCGTTGTCACCGGGCTTATATCGTAAACGTGAATAAAATCATGAACATAAACGGTAATGCGCAAGGCTACCGTTTGAATTTGGAGGATACACAACAAGAGATTCCTGTCTCACGTACCTATCTAAAAGACTTTAAGAGTTTTCTTAATAAGGAAAACTAGGTTGTATTTTATCCCTAAAACTTGTGATAAGGCACAGATTTCCATGTTTTATCACCAAATCTTGACATCTATCCCTATTGTTTGACTGGCTTTTTTACCCACTTTATATTTGCTGAAAAATCAATTGCAAAAATAATCAGCGATATGGAAAAGTCAGTAGTAAAAAAGATTCTTATTAATGTTATGTTGTTATTATTTGTGGCTGTCAATGGATCGGCGCAATTTATCACCGGCTCAATTACGGATCGTCAGGGTTTACCCGTGGAATTTGCTAATATAGTATTGTTATCTGTTCCGGATTCTTCTTTCCTTCAAGGTACGGTTAGTGATGAGAGTGGTAGTTTTCGCATTCAAACAGGAGATTCTATATCTATACGAACTTATGTGATCAAAGTATCTTCGATCGGTTATCAAACCATCTACCGAGATACACGAGCCGGTAATATGGAAAATATCGTTTTGTCGGATGAGGCGATCTTGTTGGATGAGGCCGTTGTCATAGGGAAACGACCGGATTTCCAGATCAAAGACGGTACCTTGACAACCCGCATAGAAAACAGCCTGCTAAGCAAATCCGGGACAGCGAACGACGTATTGAAGTATATTCCCGGCATACAAGGCAAAGAGGGGGAGTTTCAGGTGTTCGGTAAAGGTATTCCTGTTATATATATCAATGGACGTGAAGTAAGGGATCTCTCCGAACTGGATCGTCTTAGCTCTTCTGAGATTCGTCAAATAGAGGTGATTACTAATCCGGGATCACGTTATGGGGCGGAAGTGAAATCGGTTATCCGTATTAAGACTATAAAGCGTGAAGGTGAAGGGATGAGCTTTGAGGCTCGCTCTACTTGGGGACAGTCGCAAAACACGGATTTTACGGAACAATTGAATTTAAACTACCGTCATAATAATCTGGATGTATTTGCTATGTTTCAATATGTGCATAACAACTATTTGCTCATCAATAATGTAAGTCAGCAAGTATATGTCGATACGCTTTGGCGGCAAGAGAATCGGATGGAGCAGCATTCATTGGATAATGATTACCGGGGAGAGCTGGGAGTGAATTATCAAGTTAACGATAACCATTCTTTGGGTGTCCGTTATATAATGTCTGCCTCTCCAGAAAATAAAATAGGGGGACAAACAGAAAGTCGGATTGATGCCAATGATGATTTCTATGACTATTTATTGAGCGAGAGTTATAGTACGACCGTGAAACATCCAGCTCACCAAATCAACGTTTATTATTCGGGAGCCGTAGGGAAGCTTTCTTTGGATTTCAATGCGGATATGCTAAGGAGCGAAGCGAGGACAGGAAATGAGGTAATAGAAAACAGTCAAGAGCAAGAAAGTCGTATCGTGACCTCCACTAATAATGTGGACAATAAGTTATACGCCGCTAAATTGATTGCTTCCTATCCATTAGCAGGTGGTAATTTGAGCCTAGGCTCGGAGTTTACCAGTACCCGCCGTACAGACTTATTTACTAATCCACAGGAAATCCTTCCTACAACCGATAGCCATATCCGGGAAGATCGTGCGGGAGCTTTCGCTGAATATAGTAAGTTTATCCGTATCGCCTACCTAAATATGGGTTTGCGTTATGAACATGTTTCAACAGAACGTTCCTATGATAATTTTTTTCCAAATGTCTCGTTATCCACGCAAATAGGAAAACTACAAACCCAACTTGGTTATACGACGAAAACGAAACGCCCTACTTACGCTCAATTGTCAAGTAATATGAACTATATCAATCGGTTTACCTATATGAACGGTAATCCGGCGTTAAAACCTACAAACCTACACGATATCACTTTATCAGGCAGTTATGATTGGTTTCAATTTATGTTGAGCTACCAGAGAGAAAAAGACGTTATTCTTTATATGACGGATCAATATGAGAAAAATCCCGCTATAACGATCATTACGCATCGTAATTATGACCGGATTGATAACGTATCGGTGTTTTTGATAGCGTCTCCTATTATAAAGAAGTGGCATCCTCAACTCACGATAGGTTTACAGAAACAATGGATGGATATTGAGCATAATAGTAGGATGCTTTCTATGGATAGACCGTTGTTTATCGGCCGGTTTAACAATGGAATTCAATTTCCTTATGGATGGACACTACATGTAGATTTGTTTTTTCAGGGTAAAGGTGATTTCCAAAATATTTATATCAACAAGAACGTGTTTATGATGGATGCCTCGCTCACTAAGTCTTTCTTTGATGACCGTCTTTCCTTTAATCTACAAGGTATTGATCTTACGCATGGGCGTAAAGATGGCAACGTGATTTATAACAAACACATGGATCTGACGGTGAATAATGTAACCGATAGCCGTGAGGTACGACTGACCGTTCGCTATAAGTTTAATACGACCAAAAATAAGTATAAGGGAAAAGGAGCCGCTGAGGAGGAAATAAGAAGGCTCTAAGAAACCCGTCTCTATGGGGTATTTCTCATTTATATAGTAGCCTCGATCACTACGAGGCTACTATATGAATATTGCTTTTATAGCTTTATATAAATCTTCTTCTTATACAAGAAATATCCCGGTATCCAGTTTAATACCACGAAGAAGATAGCCCAAGCCAGCGATCCTCCGAAATCGCCGAATACCGGCCTGAACAGATCCATATACATAAAGGCGGAGATACCGCTCATCCCCAGCAATACGGCCAATATATCCCCTTGTACATACAGATACAACGGGTTGATACCGAACGACTCAAAGAATAACGTCCATTTCTTCTTCCCGTTTATATCGATGATCCAGATTAATAAAGCGAGGAATAAGGAGGCGAATCCGCAAGTTACCAAGACGAACGTGCTACTCCATATCTTCTTATTGATCGGGCAGCCGTAACTTAGTAAGAAACCGACAAAAAGAATAATCGTACCGAAAATGAAGATATTACGGATAATCAACTCATTGTTCTTTTTACAATCCTGTATTACCTTTCCTACGTAGAAACCGAGTAATACATGCGCTATACTACCGATGCAGCTCAAGAGCCCTTCCGGATCAAAGGCGATCCGTGTACCATCTGCCATATCATCGTGATACATATGCGATGTACCGAATAAAGTTCTGTCCACGATCGCTATAATGCTATTCTCCGACATTTCCATACTATGCGTGAAACCTAGTAATGCCCAGTAAAATATCAATATACCAGCGGCTACCTGCAAAATATACTTATGATTAATCGCTAATCCTATCAACGACCCGAAGCCGTATGCCAGCGCCAACCTTTGCATCACCCCAAAGATACGTAAATTCTGGAAATCGGTAAATCCATTGTAGCAAACATGCCCGAACAGATTCAGCCCTAATCCCACGAGGAATATCAATACCGTGCGTCTCAATACTTTCGTAACGCTTTCTTTCGACAGCTTGAAGTTATATTTCCGAAGTGAGAAAAACATGGAGACCCCCATGATGAACATAAAGAACGGAAATACCAAATCGGTGGGAGTGAGGCCGTTCCAACGTGCATGCTCTAAAGGCGTATATACATACTTCCATGACCCGGGGTTGTTTACCAAAATCATCCCCGCGATCGTAATTCCCCTCATCACGTCGAGGGATAGCAATCTTCCGGATTGTTGTGCCATATTGATAGTAGATTAAAAAGTTACCAATGAAAGTCCAAAGATAATGGAATTTCCTACAATATCCCTGCCTTCGGGAATACTGTTTTTAGTATATTGAAAATCAGATGTATAAAAACATGTACATGTTTTCGGAAAAACACGTACGTCTTTTTTCGGAAACACGTACGAGAATTTATGAAAACACGTACGTGTTTTTCCAAAAAGATGATGGAGATATCCAAGCGATAAGAATTTTATACAATAAGCCTAATAATCAATTATTCTTTAAGGTTTGATGAAAAATATGCCTATCTTGCGCATAGAATCTAAAGATAGGAACCGATGAGGCATTTGCTTATTCTGATATTACTATTATCCACGCTCTCTTTTATAGGTTGTAAAGATGAGAGCGAGGCTACATATCTAATTGATCGTGCGGAATCCTTGTTGAAATCCGATCCGGATAGTTCCCTTATCCTATTAGATAGCATAGCCGTGCCCGATAATTTGAGTGATAAATTATTGGCTCGTTGGTGTATGCTATCCGGTAAAGTGGCGGACACGTTATATACGGATCTGCCCTACGTACAGCAATTGCGGCGTGCGCAAGCCTATTACGAGTCGCACGGAACGGGGCAGGAGCAAGCGAGGATCGGTTTGTACTTGGGGCGTTCGTATGTGGAGGATAAGGATAACGAGCTGGCTATGAAGGCTTATTTACAGGCGTTGGATATCGCTTTACGTTGTCATGACTATAATCAAGCCGGGTATATTTGTAGCTATATGGGAGACTTGTATCATTTTGACGGTGACTATTTATTAGGAAAAGATAAATATAAAAAAGCGGAACAGTACTTTCGAAAGGTCGGAAATATGCGGAGCGCAGCTTTCGCTTTGCGAGATGTGGGACGTATGTATGTTTTTGCGGATTCGTCAGAGGTCGGGTTGAGATATTTGCTAGAAGCTGATA
Organism: Parabacteroides sp. AF19-14; assembly: GCF_003635485.1. NCBI lineage: Bacteria > Pseudomonadati > Bacteroidota > Bacteroidia > Bacteroidales > Tannerellaceae > Parabacteroides > Parabacteroides sp. AF19-14. The sequence goes on from NZ_QTMJ01000018.1 coordinate 100,786, forward strand.
CTATTATAGCGGAACTAGGGGATTCTTCTGATATAGGATATATATCCAATGGGATAGGAAATGTTTATAGTGTGTTAGGCAATATAGAACTCGCTAAGCAATACTTATGGAAATCAATAAATGTTTCTGAATTGGATAATGCTCCAGACTATTCCGCTTTAGCCGGTGTCTATATAGAAGAAGGAGATTTCAAGAATGCTCGCCTATGTTTAGAGCAAGCGAACATCATACCAACCCTAAATGAAAATACGCATATCTCCATAATTTATAATTATTATGAACTGGAAAAAGCAGAAGGTAATATAGAAAATGCTTTAACCTATTTAGAGCAATATAATGAAGCCGCAGATTCTATCTTAGCATTACAAAATAAAGCGAATATCGTAAAGACAGAAAAAGCGTATAATCATTTAAAAATATCGTTAGAAAATACCCAATTAAAGATGGATAAACAATGGACTTTTATACTTCTTGTTACTTCTATTACTGTTTGTCTATTATTGTTATTCGTTTATCAGTTGCAAATGAATAAGAAAAATAAGAGAATATATGTCCAGCAAATCGATATTGAGCAAAAGAATATTGAATTATTGAAACTGCAGAATAGCTTGAATATAAAACAACTTGAGCTTCAGGATTTATTCGATAAGTTATCAAAAGAAGATGAATTGCTCAATATATCTTATTCTAGAGCGAAGTTAGAGGAGCGATATGAACGAACGAAACAAGAAGAAAAATCCATTATCCAGAGAATCGCAGAACAGCGTAATAATCTGTTTTTATCATCTATGATAGCAAGGAAAGTGATTAAACTATCCCAAAAAGTAATTCCTGGTACGACAAAATCCCCTCTTTCAGAAAAATATTGGCGAAATATTATTACTCAAGCAAATGAGGTCTACCCATCTTTAGAAAAGAAATTCTCTGAGTTCAATATGACTCTTGCGGATTTACGCTATTGTTATTTAGTTTTATTTCATTTAGATACGATCAGTGAGGCTATTCTATTAAACATTCAGCCGGATTCTGTAAATAAGCGTCGCCAACGTGTACGTCAGAAGCTAGGAATTATAGGGGAGGAGCTAGATTTGTATACCTATATTATTAATATGATGTAACTTTTTGTTTATTAGATAGATATATGTATATATCCATGAAATGTTTGTCCTATTCATGAATTTATAATTTATTAATTATCAGTAAATTATAAATTGAGTTTGTCCGTCACTTATTAGCCCTTTTTCTTTGTTATTCGAGCTATTAGCCTGTTCTTCGCATCCAAATCAAAAAATGAGATGAGAAATGAAATTATTTAAATTTTTATTTGTAGTAATGGCTTTGTTAAGTGCTATTCCCTGTTTTGGTAGGCGGGTTCACTTAGATGGTAACTGGAAGCATTCAAAAAAATCTATTCTCGTAGATTTGCCTATGGACGCTTCTATTGAAGAAGCTAGTGGAGAACTGATAGTGAACTTCCATGAAAATGTAGGTAATGTGCGTGTTATCGTTACTAGTTCTACGGGAGAAGTGATCTATAATGAAATGGTACAAACGAGTACTATGCCATCTTTAGTAATACCTTTAAAAGATCAAGAAAAAGGTGTGTTGCAAATAGCAGATAATTTTAATCATTTATATGGTGAGTTTTAATAACTAAATAATTTATTGCCATGAAGTTTATTAATTTATTGTTTATTATTGGTGTTATAGGATTAATTATGTCCTGTAGTAGTGATGAACTTGATTCACAATTTCAAGAAAAAGGTGTTATTTCTACCAAATCTTTGGATAAAAAAACTTTTGATTTATCCGAGATAGCTCATTTAATAGCAACTATGGATTTTACGGAAGGAGTTATGAATGAAGTAAAATCAGGAGTAGAACATTCTTTATATTATGGTCAAGATGAGACATATAGATTTAGAGATATGATCTATTGTGATTCTAGTAAAATCTATAGAAAAAGTACATCTATTCTTATTGATCAAATAAAAAATATGAATGTAGTAGATATAGATAAAGATAATTTATTTAGTTATTTATCTGATAATGATATTCAAATATATTGGCCTTACTCAAAAAAATGGGATGGAAAAAGTAAACCAATCGTGACATTTTGTTATGAAAATGAAGCAAAAAATATTGGCTATAATGTTGTATATAAATCTGACGGTATATGTGTTTTAGATTCAGTTGTAGTAGACGAAGATTTTATAAAGGATCATACTGTTTGGGTTATTAATAAAAATAGTACTTCATATGAGGATTTACCATTTTTTGAAAATGGAGAATATTCTAAAAATGGGATTTTTTATCATAGTGATATAGCGATGGATTCATTAAATATACTAAGATCTGGGCCTGTAGTTATCACTCCTTCTGTATATATAGGAACTATAAACTGTTTAACAACACAAGATGGAGGATTAGCTGGTGGTCCAGAATTAAAGTTTTCGTGGGGAAGTATTTCTTCTCCAATGATGAGTAATACTTCACCTACTACAGGACTTAGTACTTTTCATAAAAGTTTAACAAAAGCAGAAGTAGGACAAAATATTCAAATAAATTATTGTATTCAACCTGGCTGGGGAGAATTAAGTGATACAAATTGTTTATTAATAACAGAAAGAGATGGTGGTTCCAGTAAAACATTGTCAAGGCTATTAACATGTACTTCATTTATTAATTTTAAGAAAGTTACTGCATATGTTTCTATACCTTATGAATCTAATGATGATATATTATTTGATAAAATATTGGAAAGAAGCTTTATCTTTAGCAAAGATAATAAACCATTTGGACAATGGTTTCAATATCAAGGTGATAATTTTCTTTTCACTTTACCTACTATTCCTGAACCATAAATATAAGCTAATTATATAGGAGAGTCTACTTACGGGTAGACTTTTCTCGTTCTATATAATATTAGAGAGGGTTAATCGTTTTTTGTTATGTAATGTAATACTTTGTAAATCATGAAAAAGTTGTTTGTTCTGTTAATATTGCTTTTATCTTTTGGTCAATCGCAGGCCGCTGATATAGAAGCTCGTACCGGAATACTAGGAGGAGATGGATGGGGGCTTCAGACGGGGGCGTATATAAACTTTCCACAATCACGGTTGTTTTCTATACAAACGGGATTGTTGCTGCATACCGCAGGGAATTCGTTTTCATATGGAGATGATTGGAATATTGATTTTTTTGTACCCGTGTATGCTTCTTTTCATATTCCGTTGAGCGATAAAGTGAATCTCCGATTAAATGCGGGTGTTTACACCGGTACCGGTGAATATTGGAATCTGGGAGCTACGGCGGCGGCCGATATAGAGGTAAAAAGATTTTATGTGGGAGTGAACTATTTCC
>NZ_QTMJ01000019.1:0-101262 GCF_003635485.1 Parabacteroides sp. AF19-14
TATTTGACTTGCATAAAAATCGAGTTTTTTATGTAAGTTTGCTACCGTAATATTAAAATATATAACCTTGAAAGAGAAGGATTTTGAAATAATGGCGCCTGTCGGTTCCTATGAATCGTTGATGGCTGCTATACAAGGAGGGGCCGACTCCATTTATTTCGGTATCGAAGGATTGAATATGCGTTCTCGCTCGTCGAATAATTTCACGACGGAGGATTTGCGCAAGATCGTCGCTATTTGCGGGGAACATGGTATCAAGAGTTATCTCACGGTTAATACGGTTATTTATGGTGAGGATCTTCCGTTGATGAGGGAGATCATAGACGCCGCTAAGGATGCGGGTGTCTCCGCCATTATCGCCGCCGATGTGGCCGCTATGAATTATGCGAATAGCATCGGGCAAGAGGTGCACTTATCCACGCAGTTGAATATCTCGAACGTGGAGGCGTTGAAGTTTTATGCCCGCTTCGCCGATGTGGTCGTATTGGCTCGCGAATTGAACTTAAAGCAGGTGTATGAGATTTATCAGGAGATCGTGAAGCAGCAGATCAAAGGCCCGAAAGGGGAATTGATCCGCATAGAGATGTTCGCTCACGGGGCTTTGTGCATGGCCGTGTCCGGTAAATGCTATTTGAGTTTGCATGAGATGAACGCTTCCGCCAACCGGGGGGCTTGCATGCAAATTTGTCGTCGTGCCTATACGGTGCATGACAAGGATAGCCAGATCGAGCTGGATGTGGAGAATCAGTATATCATGTCGCCGAAAGACTTGAAGACGATTCATTTCATGAATAAGATGATGGATGCCGGCGTACGTGTGTTCAAGCTGGAGGGGCGTGCCCGCGGGCCGGAGTATGTGCGTCTCGTGACCGAATGTTATAAAGAGGCGGTCAAGGCCTATTGCGAAGGTACCTTCGATGAGGAGAAGGTAGCGGTTTGGGACGAGCGTCTGCGCAGGGTCTTTAATCGCGGTTTCTGGGATGGCTACTATCTAGGACAACGATTGGGTGAATGGAGCAGTAAATATGGCTCCGGTGCTACCCGTAAGAAAGTGTACGTGGCACGGGGTATCAAATACTTCAGCGGAATCGGTGTCGCCGAGTTTGAGATGGAGTCCGGTTCCTTGAGAGTAGGCGATGAGATCTTGGTAACGGGGCCCACGACCGGAGCCGTTATGCAGACCGTCGATGAGATCCGGGTAGACCTGAAACCGGTGGAGGAGACCGTGAAAGGGGAACGCTTCTCGATAAAGATGTCCGAGAAGATCCGCCCGTCCGATCGTCTTTATAAAATGGAGAAAGTACAAATCGAAAAAGAACTACGATAATGAAGGAATATATTTTTAAACTGACAGACAAGGTTCGCGATTATGAGTGCGATTTGCAAGGCGTGGTGAATAACTCCAATTACCAACATTATATGGAGCATACCCGGCATGAGTTTCTGGAGTCGTTGGGTGAGAACTTCGGCGCCATGCATGAGAAGGGCATCGATGCTTTTGTGGCCCGTGTGGATATCCAGTTCAAGAACTCCTTGCGGAGCGGCGATCGGTATACTTCTTGCCTGAATGTATATAAGAAAGGGGTGAAACTGGTGTTCGAGCAAGATATTTACCGGGAATCCGATGGGGCGCTGGCTACTAAAGGAGTCGTGGAATCCGTTGTCGTAGAGAATGGCAAATTAACCAGAGGGGAATATTTCGATGAGATGCTAGAGCGAATAGAATCAAAACAAGCATAAATGACAGACAAACAGATTTACCAAATTGGCCTTACTATGATTAATGGGGTGGGAGATATCCTAGCCCGCCATCTTCTGGAAGCGTTGGGAGATGCGGAGGCCGTGTTTACGGAAAAGCGCCAGTCGCTAGAGAAGATACCGGGTATCGGCGATTCGATTATCACCGAGATTAAGCGGGCGGATGTGCTCTTACGGGCAGAGAAAGAATTGGCTTTTGCCCAAAAGAACGGTATCTCTATCTATTTCTTGAAAGATATAAATTATCCGGAACGTCTGCGGGAATGCCCGGACGCTCCGGTTTTATTTTATTTCAAGGGGAACGCGGATTTAAACGCCGCCCATATCATCAGCGTTGTGGGTACTCGTAGGGCCTCCGCTTATGGGCAGGAAGTGACCGAGCGTTTATTGCGGGATTTGTCCGTGAGTTTCCCGGATCTATTGGTCGTTAGCGGACTCGCTTATGGCATCGATATTTGTGCCCATCGGAATGCGTTGAAGAACCAATTGCCCACGGTGGGCGTATTGGCGCATGGTTTGGATCGTATCTATCCTCCCGTGCATCGCTCTACGGCGATCGAAATGTTGGATCGGGGAGGTTTGTTGACCGACTTTCCTAGCGGGACGAATCCGGATCGGCAGAACTTTATCCGGCGAAACCGGATCGTAGCCGGTCTGGCGGATGCCACGATCGTTATTGAATCAGCGGAGAAAGGAGGCTCTTTGATCACGGCGGATATCGCTTTCTCGTATGGCCGGGATGTCTATGCCTTTCCGGGCCGGGTAACGGATATCAACTCTAAGGGATGTAATAGCTTAATCCGGCAGAATAAAGGAGGCTTGATCACTTGCGCTGACGATTTAATCATGGCGATGCGTTGGGATGTCGCTCAAAAGACAGACGCGTTACCGGTCCAAACCCAATTATTGTTTCCGGAGAACGAGGAGAGCGAACGGATCTTGTCGTTCTTGGAGACGCAAAAGGAATCTCATATCAATGAATTGTCCGTAGCCTTGAATCTTCCGGTACATCAATTATCTTCTCTGCTCTTTGAGTTGGAATTGGATGGAAAGATAAAATCGATGCCGGGAAGCATCTATAAACGAATGAAACCCCTATAAATAATTAAAGCCTGTCTCACGACAAGCCCTAACCAAACTTTGTTAACCTTAAATCTAATACTATTATGAAAAAACCACAATGCAAAGATAAGCTTGTAAAGCCCCTTTGTCAAGGGTTTTGAGTATAACTTGTGTTAAACAACATGCCAGTCCGGTGTAAAAAATGTTTTTGAATTTGAAACTATACAGAATATGCGCAAAATCTTCTAAAATTAACAATTTGGATGTTGTTTGTAATCCTTGATCTGCACAGTGCTTGTATATATGGAGGAGGTTTATCCATACTAAAAAATCCTTGTAAGCGAACTTACAAGGATTTCTGGATTTGTGCGGCTGAAGGGACTCGAACCCCCACGCCGTGAAGCATCAGATCCTAAGTCTGACGTGGCTACCAATTACACCACAGCCGCATTGGAATCGTGTGCAAAGGTAATGCTTTTTTATAAACTTGCAAATATTTGCGTTGTTTTTTTAGCGAAACCTTATTTCTTCTCGGTCTCGGACAAGAGGTGGGTGATCGCCGCCTCGATAATCGTATCTTTACCTTTCTCGATATCTTCTTGGGTCATAGAAATCTTATATGTAGGATCGATACCGAATTCCGTATGCTGTTTGTTTACATCCAGCATGGGAGACGCGGAGAAACGGACACCCCAGCCGTTGGGCAACTCGGAGTTGAAGGGGAAACCACTACCGCCTCCGGTGCGATCTCCCATCGTCGTTACATAAGGCATCATGCGTACTTTCTGCACGAAATCGTTGGCGGCGCTGTAGCAATGACGATTCGTTAAGACCACGACAGGACGTAACCAGCGGATACGCTCGGAAGGTGAGAGATAAAGGGGATAAGGTTCGGAAAAGTCATCGTGCCCTTTACCCGTCTTATGTTGGATATAGCCGGTCAGTATCTTTTCCTCCAAGAAACGAGAAGCGATGCGATCGGCGTTTGATAACATGCCACCGCCATTATCCCGGATATCGAAGATCAAACCTTTGCAATCCTTGAATTGATAGAATATGTGATCCAAGCCGCTTTCACCGGCCGAACTGGAAAAGCTACCGTAGTAAATATACCCGATCTGACCGTCACTCAATGTCGTGTATTTAAGTCCTCCGGCGATCGAGTAGTTCCTTCCGAGATAATTCTCTTGTATGTCTGAGTCGAAATTATCCGGATAATCGAGGTACCAATCCCAATAGCGGGACATATTGAAGGTGGATATCAAATTGGTATGCCCGTCTTTCAGCTCGTTTAGCATATCGCCTAATACGTCAAATAGGACGTATTGGTTCATCGTATCGCTTATCTGTGTCTTATAACGGTCGTGAACCTCGTTCCAATCAATGTCCTTGTATTCGAAAAAGCAGTAATTCTCATCCAATATTTTCCAAAGCGCCTCAAAGTTCTCCTGTGGGGAGGCCACGTATTCGTCCGATTTCTCACATCCGGTAAACAGGAATCCGAGAGATATACATATATATATAAGGTATCGTTTCATTTGATTTCCTTTTAATAATAAGCGCTTCTGAACCGCTGGGTATTCTTTAGGCGTTTTCCTCCGAAAGAGATGAATTCTTTCACGAGGCCGATCATAAAAGAGTGAGAGATTATATGAGACTGTATCCCATTGACATCCGTACGGTAAGAGCTGTTTAGGTAACCTGCCCGTATCGTAAAATTACAAACCGGGAAATCGACCGTGAAAAAGTTCTTCATGGCGAATTTATTATGGAAGGAATTGAATTGCACCACTCCCGAAGCATTCCCTAGGTTGAAGATCTCGTAATACGATTGCCCGTAATGGGGGGAGAATAAAACACCGGCGAAGGGGATCGTGAACTGGTAGCGCAGCGTCATAGGATATTCCTTGACGCGTAACTTATAGATCGCCATGGCGGAGATGTTCAAATCGATATCCGCTTTCGCCGAGGCCGGGTTATTTCCGTTGCGGGTATTGTATATAAAACCACCCATGCCATGCACGGCACCACCCGCCAGAAGCTTTAAATCCGGCAATACCGTGGGCAAATGATAATGGTAACCCAACGTATAATCGATAAAGCCCGCGAAATCCGTAGCGGTAGAGGCAGCATTATCCGTGCTAGCCAGATCGACGCTTATGGTTTGCTGTCTGGATACCCGATAGTTTGCCAGCCGGACCCTCTTCATCCGTTCATTCATTACCCGTAATCCGGGGCCTGTATATTTCTTATCTTCCATGCTGGGAGATAAATAGGTGTCCATTAGGTTGTAGCTTCCTATACCGACCATGGTTCCGCTGTTGATAGACCAAGGGATCTCGTCTCCATCGGACTGGGCCTTGGCCGGTGACGCGAGAAACAGCAGGAACAAACCAATCAAACAGGTGATAGCTTTCATAGGTTATTCGTCAAACAATTTCATCTGTCCCGTAATTTCATCGATAATATCCGTGGTACTCTGCCCGTCGTCAGTGTCGTTTCCCTCCTCATTGCCTTCGGTATCGTCTGATTCCGATGCGTTTTCGGAAGGGACGAAGCGATTCGGTTCCAGCTCATTGATTGTCTCGACCTCAAATGTAGAGATTCGTTTACCTTTGGCTTTGAAGCCTTTCACCGCGATAAATTCGTCGGCATCGAGGACGAGAGCCTCCCGGAAGGCGTCATGGCCTCCGAAAATCACCTCGATACGAGGATAGACCTCATCCGTAAGCAACATCAAGCGGTTCTTCGGATTCTCTCCTAGGAAATTCTGCTTCCGGGTGTTTACCTCCAGCAGGAATCGTTTGATATAATAATATTTCTGATCCGCATCGTATAATACGGCAGTCCATATCTTGCTCGGCTGGTATTTCTCGATGACCATGATATTGGACTCGTAGTGATTGCTAAGGTCAAAATTCGTGACGTAGAAATCGCCGTTCGGCAGGATCACCAATATCTGATCGTTGCTATGGAACTCGCCTAGCTCTTCTCCTCGCCCATCGTAATTTAACCGGAGTACGTCCCAGTCGAACCATACTTCCCGGCCTCCCAAGGTGGAAGAGCCTTTCTGCTTGAGGCTGATCTTGTGCACTTCCGCTTTCGTCAGGATATTACCTTGAGAACCCCGTCCCTTAATGGCTATCTCGCTGAAGTTCTTTTCGAAGACGAGTAGTTTCTGCCGGGGTTTGGGTTTCAGGATTACCTTGACGGTCTCCGCCTCTCCGTTCGGGTTTGCGCTGAAGTAAAGGACACGGGAGTTTTCCGTACCTTTGGTCAGGTCGTATTCCCGATCGCGTGTAGCGCCTGTGACGGCGAAGCGTTTGATGTAATTATATCCGAACTTACCGTCCCGGTATATGACGTTGTAAATCGTCCGGTTGTCGTTACGCTTAAATACGTTGACATATAGAATATCCTTACCGATAAAGATCTTATCCGCTACCTTGACGATCTTATAAGTACCGTTGCGATAGAAGATGATGACATCGTCTATATCCGAGCAGTTACATATGAACTCGTCCTTTTTCAGTCCCATGCCGATGAAACCTTCTTGACGGTTGATATACAATTTCTCGTTCGCCTCTACGACCTTGGTCGCCTCGATCGTGTCGAAATTGCGTATCACGGTATGGCGAGGGTAAGCCTTGCCGTATTTCTCTTTCAGCATGGTAAACCAATCGATGGTATAGTCGACGATATGTTCCAGTTTATCGTTGATCTTGGCGATTTGTTCCAAGGTCTGGGCGATGAACTCGTTACTCTTGTCGGAGTTGAACTTTAAGATACGTCCCATCTTGATCTCCATGAGTTTCAGGATATCGTCCCGGGTAACCTCACGGATAAATCGGGGCTTGAACGGCTCTAAACGAAGGTCGATATGGGATATCGCCTCGTCCATGTTTTTGGCGTTCTCGAATTCCGGGTCTTTATAAATACGTTCCTCGATAAATATCTTTTCAAGGGAGGCGAAGAACAGGGCCTCCTCTTGCTCTTGTTTCTGGATCTTGAGCTCTTCCCGTAAAAGCTCCAGCGTACGATCCGTAGAGTGGCGAAGCACATCGCTGACCGTAAGGAAATGCGGCTTGTCCTCCTTGATCACGCAACAGTTCGGGGAGATACTGATCTCACAATCCGTAAAGGCGTATAAGGCATCGATGGTCTTGTCTGAAGAGACCCCCGGAGCGAGATGCACCAAGATCTCTACATCCTTGGCGGTATTATCGTCTACCTTCTTGATCTTGATCTTTCCTTTATCGTTCGCTTTTAGGATGGACTCGATCACGGTAGAGGTTGTTTTTCCATACGGGATCTCCGAGATCACCAATGTCTTATTATCGAGCTTGCCGATTTTTGCACGGACTTTCACCGATCCACCCCGTTCTCCATCATTATATTTGGCTATGTCGATAGAGCCTCCTGTCTGGAAATCCGGGTATAATGCGAATTCCTCTCCCCGTAGATAGGCGATGGAAGCATCTAATAACTCATTGAAATTATGAGGGAGTATCTTGGAAGACAGGCCTACGGCGATACCTTCCACGCCCTGTGCCAGCAATAAAGGGAATTTTACCGGTAAGGTAACCGGTTCCTTATTACGTCCGTCGTAAGAAAGCTGCCAAAGGGTTGTCTTGGGATTGAATACGGTCTCCAAGGCAAACTTGGAAAGGCGAGCCTCTATATAACGAGGAGCGGCGGCTCCGTCTCCCGTCAGGATATTACCCCAGTTTCCTTGGCAATCGATCAACAGATCCTTTTGTCCCAATTGCACCAAGGCATCTCCGATAGAGGCGTCTCCGTGAGGGTGGAACTGCATCGTATGACCTACGATATTCGCAACCTTGTTATACCGCCCGTCATCCAACCTTCTCATGGAGTGCAGGATACGTCGTTGTACGGGTTTCAGTCCATCGTTGATATGCGGAACGGCCCGTTCCAAGATCACATAAGAAGCGTAGTCTAGGAACCAGTTTTGGTACATCCCAGACAAATGATAGGTCGTGACACGTGTATCCCCTTTCCCCGGGACTTTATAGTCGGAATGGGTATTCGCCTCTTCCTCCGTAGTCTCGTTATCTTGGGTATCACTATTTATATCCTCAATTTCCTCGTTTTCCTTATCCTCGATATAATCGTCTTCTTTATCTTCCGGTCTCATAAAATCCAGTTCTTTCTACACAACGCTATTACGCCAAATTGCTAACAGGGTGTAAATATAGCAAATTCTATTCTATTTCTTTGATAATTTGGCTGACTGTAACTAATAATGGGGGTAGTTTATCTTTAATGACATCAAAAACGATTTCAGCATCGACACCATCATAATGATGAGAGATATAATCGCGCATTCTAAAAATATTTCGCCAAGGTATTTGTGGGTATTTAGAAAATAGTGTTCCATGGGTCTTATTATCAATGGATTTTAGGTTTTCACCGATGGCCTGTATTAACATACAAGCGGCGTCTAGCTTTTCCATGCCGGACTCACTCAGCAAATAGTCATTTACGGAAGAGATCGGTTTATTTCTGCGTAAGACCGTTTCAATTGTAGATTGAACTCTATGAAGGATTTGCAGTATTTCTTGGTTAAGCAAATATTCCATCGCGTCGTATATTATTCATTAACAATTCATTCAAGTTTTGTCTTAAACGTAGTAGATCGATTTTATATCCGGTCAATTTTTCCAAATCTTCTTGAATATCACATAGAATATAGAAATTAGGAGTTTCTATCTCGACACAGATATCCAAATCGCTTGATTCTGTTTGTTCTCCTCTGGCAACGGAACCAAATACTCCCAATCGCTTTATACCATATTGGGAAGACATAGTCTTTTTGTATTCTTTGAGAATACTTATGATTTCATTTAATGTTTTCATGACCATGTAATTTATTGAGTAACAAATATAGTAAAAAAATTGATATATGCTATTTTAGGTATAAGGTAACTATAAAATTAGGTGTTGGAGTAGGGGTTTTTCAGAATCTTTTGTCTTATCAATAACAATTGATATTTACATATAAAAGAATAATGATATGAAGAAGCTGATTTTATTTGTGTTATGCGCTTTGAGTGGCTTGATGGTGAGCGCTCAATCACGCTGGGGGATTACTCCGGAGGGTGGATTTGCTGCGGTTAATCGTGTTGGAATGGGCTCTAGCTGGCGTGCGGGGGTTAAGGTAGGCGTTGGTGTATCTTACCAGTTTGAACCGGGATGGATTGGATTGAAATCCGGTTTATATTATGCGAATAGAGGGTATTCGTTGGGAGATTATCCGAGAACGACGGAGTCTGCTACGTATGTCTTGAAAGAGATGATGACCGGTGGTATCACGCAACATTTTTTGCAATTGCCCGTGATGGCTGATTTCTCATGGAAAGTGTCGAAAGAGGTACGTATGCATTTAGCGGTCGGTATGTATGCCGGTGTATCTGTCAAGAATGATACGAATTGGGGATCTTCGTTTACGATGGGGTATTCGAAGGAGCCGCAGGCGCTTGGTAAATATGTCAAATCTACTGGCCTAGGGTATAGTTATGGTTATGGCCATTCGGGATATGATGAGGCTGAAAACGCCGATCATCCATTTCGAGACGTGAATTCTTTTGATTGGGGATTGACAACTTCTTTTGGTATAGAGGTGAATAACTGGGTGATGAATCTGGGGTATGATCTCTCTCTAGGTGATGAGGGCGGTAACTATAAGATCGATGGCGATAATTTCTCTCTGTATGAGGTAAGAAGTGTCGGTGCCAATTACAATACGATGAGTCTGACGGTTGGGTATAAGTTCAAGCTTTAACGGCAAATCACTCATAGGATACGAATCTGACGAATATTCGGTGTCTTTTTTTAATAGATACGCAGCTTTTGAGATTGTTTGATCATCTATAACTTATAGAAACTTAAATAAATAAGATATTGTGAGAATCATCAATCCGATAGGTGGGATCATCCTGCTTTTTGTCTTGCTGGGCACTCTGGGGTGTAGCGAGGACTCATTTCAAGATGAGGCTAAGCCGGTGATTTGTCCTAGTGTTGTTTATCCGGAGGGAGCTAAATTGGCACGAGTTTGGTACGGTGCGGGTATTTCCTCTCCTCTGAGTCTAGCGAAGGAATATGTGTACGATGAGTCGGGACGTATCTCCAAGGTATTATATCCATTGAATACGGAGGATGGAGAAGGATACTTGATTGGCTACGTTGAATATGTTTATGACGAGTGGGGTTTTTTGTCTAAAGAAGTTTACTTCAACAGAAACCTAGATCAGACGTATCATAATTTGTCTACGCTTCATTATAAGTATGATGAACAAGGCCGGAAAATAAAGGAGATTACTGAATATCCGGTTATTGGCAAGAGCAAGGTGACAGTCTTTTCTTATAAGAATAATCTTCTGGAACGGAAAGTTGAGTACGACGAACTCGGCCGGAAGCTTACTTATACGGACTATGAGTACGATGAGACAGGGTTGTTGACAAAAGAAACGATTCGTGATCCCGAAACGTCCGAGGTTCTCCGATATAGCGAGTATCGCAATGAGAACGGATTGAACATGGAGGTCATGGTTTATGCCGACCTTCCGACAGAAAAAGAATCCATAGAGCTTCGTCGGATCACGAAGTCCTATGATCAGAATGGCAATCTGCTTCAATTAGTCTCTGAAGAATTGGCTTCTTCTAGTTCCCAGTCGAGTTTCTCGGAGTCCTATGAGTATATTTGAAGGCGTTCGTGATGACTTTATTCGATATGGAATGTCATCACGAATGTTTTTTCCTTCGTATAGGGTGCCTATTCGTCCAATCCTTGTTCGTTCGGATTTCCGGTCTTCATGAAATACCCTTATACAATAAGACCCCTTCCGTAGTTGTTCTCACTCCTTGTACTTTTCCTTCGGTAATTTGAAAATTCTTTTAGTTCTTATGGTTTTCTATATTTGCCATAAATATAACAAAAAATGCAGAGCGTAGCGTCGGGATTAAAAGCAAAAGTGGGTTTCTCTTAGAGGTAACAAAAGTTTCATACTGAGGAAACTTTAGTTTCCCTATAGAGAAACAAAAGTTTTCCGCTTATTAAACTTTTGTTTTCATATGGAAAAACTTTTGTTTTTTAGGCTGAAAAACTACAAATGACTAGATGCTAATATTTTATATATGTTGAAAGGAGATTGGATAATGCTATATGGTGAGTGTAGAGGATCGTTGTGTTAGGTGAAGGAAAAGTGGTAAATAGCAGTAAATAGTGGTAGATAGAGCCAGATAATTGTAGATGTTTTTTATCTACCACCATGAACTAAATATCCTAAGGCCAGATGATTGCAGGGATAGTTGTAGATATTGTAGCAAATGGGCTTGTAAATTATATGGGAGAATTGAAAGTCAAAGCGATAAACAAATAACTTTCAATTCTCCATTTTACAATTAAATGGTATAATATTGTTCCCATCCTTTGCGAGGCGGCAAACCACACAGCATCTTATTCGCCTCCGGATCGTTCGTGATCTGTTTCGTGTCACGATCGAAGACGAGCTTGCGGTTCAAGCGCTGGCTTAATACGCCGAGACAGAATACCTGACTTAATGGGCCGGCGATCGAGAACGGTGAGCGGGTTTTCTCCTTACCCATACAACTTAGCAGGAAGTTCGCAAAATGGTTAGACGGGCTTTTCGGCACTTCCGGTAAGCGGGATTCCATCTCTTTCGCTTTCTCATCCGGGATGATAGATAAGGTACTTCCATGAGAACCACCCTTGAAGGTTAATTCTTTCGAGTAGATTTCCTTGCCCGGGTTCAATTTCGCCGGTTGTATCTTGCCGCCGGCTACGGTCGGGATATTCGGGTCGAGCTCGGAAACACCGTAACCTTCCGGGACGGAGGGGATATTGTCCAGTCCATCGTACCAAGTGATATCCACGGCCGGCATATTCCCTCTTTCCGGGAATTTAAACAGAAGGGTGGATGACATCGGGAAGAAGAACGGGTTATGGTCTTTCAAATAAAGCGGATTTATTTCTGTAGGCAATCCTAAATCTAGGAATTCATGTGCCGTATCCAAAATATGCGCTCCCCAGTCTCCTAAGACACCCATTCCGAAGTCGTACCAACAACGCCATTGTCCCAAATGGTAGTCATGGTTGTAATCATGATATTGAGCTACGCCGATCCATGTGTCCCAATCCATCGTCTCGGGAACCGGTTCTCCCATAGGCATATGCCTAATATTCGGGTTCCATCCGTGCCAGCGACGCGGATTATTCATATGGGCGGTAATGGCGGTAACATCCTTGATAATACCGGCCTCTTTCCATGCCTTGAATTGGAAATAGTTCGCCTCGGAATGTCCTTGGTTACCCATTTGGGTGACAACGCCGTATTTCTTGGCCCCACGCATCATGATCTCTATCTCTTGGAATGTGCGGGCCATCGGTTTCTCTACATATACATGTTTGCCGTGCGCCATCGCCTCGATCGTGATCGGGAAGTGGGAATGATCCGGCACGCCTACGCTTACGGCATCGATCTTGTCCGCCATCCGGTCGAACATCGTGCGGAAGTCTTGAAAACGGGCCGCTTTCGGGAACATGTTGATAATCTCTTGCGTGTGAGGGGCTCCCATGTCCACGTCGCAGAGAGCTACTACGTTACACAGACCTGTGTTATACAATTCCTTGGCGATCTCGCCCCCTCGTTGTCCGATGCCGATGAACGCTATATTTACCCGGTCATTGGCGCTGATTAGCGGGGAAGTAGGTAGAACACGTCCGTGGGCGGGTGTCCAGAACGACGGGATGGCCGATACTGCCGATAAGGCTAGCGCTCGCTTAAGGAACGAGCGGCGTGAGATTTCTTCTGATTTCATGGTATTATCTTGTTTAAATTATACTGTTTGCGCAAACACTAATGATTTACGTCGTAAATATACAAAACTTTCTATAGTTACGGAAAAAATCATTTACTTTGTAACCTCATAAAGGAGACCATGTGCTAATGTGCCACTCAGGCGGGTCTCCGATGGACTTATCATTGGCACATTGGCATATTAACAAAATTGGCAAATTATTAGATTATGGCACAAGAAGATGTATTTAAGAAATTAGTTTCACACTGTAAGGAGTATGGTTTCGTATTTCCCTCCTCAGAGATTTATGACGGTTTGGGAGCGGTATACGATTATGGCCAGTATGGTGTTGAGTTAAAGAACAATATAAAGAAATATTGGTGGGATAGCATGACTTTGCTGCATGAGAATGTGGTGGGTATTGATTCCGCTATTTTTATGCACCCTACTATCTGGAAAGCTTCCGGCCATGTTGACGCTTTTAATGATCCGTTGATCGATAACAAGGACTCGAAGAAACGTTACCGCGCGGACGTTTTGATCGAGGACCATTTGGGCAAGATCGAGGAGAAAATGAATAAGGAAGTGGCGAAAGCCGCTAAGAAATTCGGTGACGCTTTCGATGAGGCTAAATTCCGTGAGACGAATCCTCGTGTATTGGAGCATCAAGCGAAATGGAATGAGATCCATGAGCGTTATAGCAAGGCGATGAACGAGTCTAACTTCGAGGATCTTCGCCAATTGATCTTGGATTGCGAGATCGTTTGCCCGATTTCCGGAACTCGTAACTGGACGGAGGTTCGCCAGTTTAACTTGATGTTCTCTACGGATATGGGTTCTACCGCTGATGGAGCGATGAAGGTTTATCTTCGTCCGGAGACGGCCCAAGGTATTTTCGTGAACTTCTTGAATGTGCAGAAGACTGGCCGTATGAAGATCCCGTTCGGTATCGCCCAGATCGGTAAGGCGTTCCGTAATGAGATCGTGGCTCGCCAGTTTATCTTCCGTATGCGTGAGTTCGAGCAAATGGAGATGCAATTCTTCGTTCGTCCGGGTGAGGAGATCGAGTGGTTTAAGAAATGGAAGTCTACTCGTTTGAAATGGCATCAAGCCCTAGGTTTGGGCGATGAGAAGTATCGCTATCACGATCATGAGAAATTGGCTCACTACGCTAACGCGGCTACGGATATCGAGTTTGAAATGCCGTTCGGATTTAAGGAAGTGGAGGGTATACATAGCCGTACGAACTTCGACTTGAGTCAGCATGAGAAGTTTTCCGGTAAAAAGATCCAATATTTCGATCCGGAGTTGAACCAGAGTTACACTCCGTATGTAATCGAGACCTCGATCGGTGTAGACCGTGTGTTCTTGAGCATCATGGCGGGTTCTTACTGCGAGGAGACGTTGGCGAATGGCGAGAGCCGTGTGGTATTGAAGTTGCCCGCAGCCTTGGCTCCGATCAAATTGGCCGTATTGCCATTGGTGAAGAAAGATGGCCTGCCCGAGAAAGCTGAGGAGATTATAAATATGTTGCGTTTCGACTTCCGTTGCCAATACGACGAGAAGGATTCTATCGGTAAGCGTTATCGTCGTCAGGATGCGATCGGTACCCCGTATTGTATTACGGTAGACCATGACACCTTGAAGGATAATTGCGTAACGATCCGTTTCCGTGACACGATGGAGCAAGAGCGCGTAAGCATCGATAAGCTTCACGATATTATCACGGAGAAGGTGAGCATGAAGAATTTATTGAAAAAGGTAATAGAGTAAACGAATGAAGAAGTACTGGCATATTGCGTTGATGTTGTTTTGCGTGCTCATGATCACCTCTTGTGGGGATGATGATGAGGCACTAGAGGTGGATGAGGTTTGGAAGGTCCAGAATGAGGAGGCTTTTCAAGCCCAGATGCTGGTTCCGGGTTTCGAGCAATTGAGTTCTCAAAGTAATGCCGGATTTATCCTTTACAAGGTCTTGAAGACAGGAGAGAGTAAGGAGCCGATTTATTATACGAGCAAGGTGGAATGTTATTATAAAGGGACGTTTATTGATGGAACGGTTTTTGATGATAAATCGTTTGAGGCAGGTGCCCCTGCCGAGCTTACTGTTTCTGAGATGGTAGATGGTTTTGCTACAGCGTTACAGAATATGCACCCAGGAGATCGTTGGGAGATTTGGATTCCTCAACAGATGGGATACGGTTCGGCTGGAAGGAGTGCTTCGGGAAGTGTCATAATAAAGCCTTATACGACTTTGATCTTTGATTTGGAAGTTACAAGGATTGTCAAAGAGTAGGTTCTTTCATTAAGAATAATTACGGCCGCCTCTTTTTAGGGGTGGCCGTTTTTTATAGTTATATGTAAATCTAGGGAAGCAAACCCCTATAAACAATTAAAGCCTGTCTCACGACAAGCCCTAACCAAACTTTGTTAACCTTAAATCTAATACTATTATGAAAAAACCACGATGCAAAGATACGTTCGTCAAGACCATTTGTCAAGTCTTTTGCAACTAATATATGTTAAGTAACATATCGATGCTTGCCAAAAAGTGTTACACAACACAAAACTCTATATATTACAATCAAAATCTTCTAATTTTAACGATGATTAGGTCCCTTTTATAGGACTGCTAAAGGGAAAGACGTTCTTTGAGTAGCTTATAGCCAGCGCTACTGGCACGAAGATAGGTTCCATCCTTTAATCGTACTTGATAGGTTTCTTTTCCGAATAGTTCTACTCGCAATATCTGTTCCGTATTAACGATATAAGAGCGATGTATACGAACGAACTCCGGAGAAGGAAGGCTTCGCTCGAAATACTTCATGGTTTGCTCCTTTACGTGCTGACCGGAAGTGGTGAATAAGGTCACATAGTCGCCACATGCTTGCAAATAGAATATCTCTTTTATCGGGATGATATGAATACGTGTCCCGTCTTTTACGGATATACGATCTAGAATCTCCTCCGGAACGGTAGCCGGGGGAGGTGCCGTCTTTTCCTCCATTTGTCTCACGATAAGCTCCGCCTCACTCTTTCTTTCCCGGCTGGCATACCATTGGGATAGAATGATCCATGCCATTAGGCCGAACAGGAATCGAAAAGGAATCGTGATCGAGAATTCCTCCCAATCTTCCAATCCGAATATTTGTAGCAAGATCGAGCATCCGGCTATGCAAGCGATTTGTACGAGTACGGCGAAAGCCACTCGTGCTTGCATGATATGTAACGTACATTGTACATACCAAAGATAATATCCCGCTACGGCGAACAATGCGATGGAAAGTAAGCTATCGACCAAAGTGATGCTCAACGGAAGATCGCCATAAAGAGTTAATAATGCGCATTGGATCGCTATGGCTAAAAATAATAATAGGCTTCCCAGCCCTTTATGTAATATGGATGTTGTAATAGGATGTTCTTGCATGATGAGTTTAGTCTCTTAGTTCAAGGCCGCTGAACGACAAGTCTCCACATATATACAACGTGTGCGTCATGTCGGTTGTTTCTGTCAGGTCCCTCATGTCTTGGCATCCAGCCAAGAAGGAATCAACCTTTAGACGAACCAGCCATCCTTTAGGGACATATATTACTACGCCGCTGAAGGAGCTATCTATGTTTATGATGGTTTCATCAGCCTCTAATGTTGTTTTTTTAAGATCGAGGATCACGTTGCCGAAAGATACGTCTATGTCCGCCCCCTTGAATACGGGGTCCAGTACGATGTGCCTTACCGAGTTGAAAGTGGTGTCAACCGATACGAAACCGTTATCTGTCTCGTAGTTGATCTCATCGTTAGGCTTTCTGTGCCCGAAAGGGGGATGGTTAAAGGGACGTTTATGCTTTTTCGTGCGGATAGAATCTTTCCGCTTCAGCATGATGACCAATCCTAACAGGATTAATCCTAACGGCCAATATACACGTAAAAAATCGTTCGTGATCCAATTTAACTGCGGGAAAAGGAAATAGACTCCCACGCCTACGAGGAGCATACCTCCTACCGGATTACGGTGGAAAATCGTAAAGATGCCCGACACGACAAGCAGCATCGGCCAAGATACAAGCAAGTCAAATAAGGATGGATCTATCATTCCTAGATTCCGCAGTAAAAATAATATACCGACAATGATAAATAAGGTAGCGATCAGATACCCGTTTGTCCTCTTCTCTTTAAAATCGATGTCATAATCTTTCATATCCATAAGTTCCATTTTTTTGTTTTTTATCAAATGTACGGGTTCGTCATTCTATACACAAGTAAATACCGCTGATTTCTATACGAGTATCGGTAAATAACCGAATAATCCCGATTAAAAAAGCCTTTAGTTTGTAAGAAACGTGAATTTGACACCAAAACTTGATAAAAAAACTAGTTTGATAAGATTAGTTGATAATTAAGGAATATCTTTGTCTTTACAACTGCAATAGAGGAATGTAGGGAATGATACGAAATATTATAAATTTAAAGGCAATAATACTTTATTTTGGATTGATTTTATGCTTGATAGCCGGTATGCCGACTCCGGCTTATGGGAGTTTTTCATATCCGGTCAAGGATGAATCGTATGTATTGGTAATAAATTCATATGTGGATGGCGAACGCTGGTCTGGCAATTTATTAAACATGATCTCGAAGTTCGCTACCCCGGAGGAGTACACCCTCCGGATAGATCATATGAGCGTGATGTTGGTTGATACGCCAGAGAAATTAAAAGAGAAGCAAGAGGCCTTCTTTGAAGTTAATAAGAAGAAGCCGGATGGAATTATCTACTTAGGCGTAAATGGATGGGCTTTTATGCGGGATAAGATCCGGGAGAAATGGGGGGATATTCCCACTCTGGTCTGTTCGGAAACGGGTGAAATGGCAGAAGATGAATGCTATTTTAATCAGAGGCATTCCTCTGATAGGGTGATTCCTTTACAAGAGGCGGTTAAGGGGTATAACGCTACGGGATTGGTTATCCCTTATTATGTTAAAGGTTCGATCGACTTGGTTAAGGAATTAATCCCGGGTTTGAGACGTCTGATTTTCATATCCGACAGACGTTATGTTTCCACATGGCTTCGGGATGAGATGGAGAAACATATGGAAACTTCTTTCCCTGAGGGGAAAGTGGATTTTTATACGGAGGGTTCTTGCTCCATGGATAGTTTATTGGCGGTTCTGTCGGAGAAAGATCCGCATCGAGCGACAGCCGTGATGTATTACTCGTGGATTACCGAGAAACCTTTCTTGAATCACTCGTTATTATATAGTACTTTGTATCAAGGTATAAACGGCATTTCTAGGCATCCTGTTTTTTCTTTATATGATATGGGCGTGGAAGAAGGATATACGATTGGTGGATATTATAATAGCGCTAAAACGATTGAGACTGCTCTAATCCCCTTGCTACAACAAGTTTATAACGGTGAAGATATGGGCAAGATTCCGGTTTCGACGGTAAATGATCCTCATAAATATTTGAATTATGCTTCGTTGATAAGTGCGATATCTAATGAAGATAATTTCCCGCGTGATGCGATCTACTTGAATGCACCTCCCTCTTTCTTGGAAAAATATTGGATGCAACTGTTAGGCTTTCTGATATTCTTTCTGGTAGTAGTGTTTTTAGCGTGGCATTACGTGTATCGTTCTAAGCAAAAGATGAAGGAAGTAGAGTTGAGGCTATTATCCCGTTACCGTGATTTATTTAATAATATGCCATTGCCTTATATACGGCAGCGGCTGATTCGGGAAGGTACGCAAATCGATGTGCAGGTTTTGGATGTAAACCATGCTTTCGAGGAAAAAATCGCTCCTAAAGATTTCGTGGTAAATAAGCATGGAAAAGAGATCGCTAATTTAATTGGGGGAAGTTATCCTTTGCTTCTATCGGCTGTGCCTACAGTTCTGGAGAGTGGGAAATCCTTTACTTGTGAGTATTATTTTGAGCCGACAGGGCTTTACTATACGATTATCATCATGCCTACCTCGGAAGAGAATGTAGTTGACGCGTTTTTTATTGATATTACGGATATCCATAAATTCCAGACGCATTTGAAAGCCATGAATCATAAGCTGGCTATGGCGTTAGAGGCGGCAGATCTTTTACCGTGGCGATATAATCTGGCTGAAGGGAAGATTATCTATGAGTCGAAAGTACATCCGGAAGATAATATAGAGACTGCCGAGATACATACCCATGAGGTTTCGTTGAAGGAATATTTCAGCAAGATACACCCGTCTTTCAGGGCTTGCGTGGAAAAGGCTTTCGATGATTTGTGTAATGGGAAAATAAAGAAAGTACGAAAAGAATATTGTCTGGAGCGGTTGATTCCGGGAGAAGATCGCCATGAGTGGGAGGAGATACAGGTAATGGCCGAATATGATGCTTCCGGTAAACCGAAAGCGTTGATCGGTTCTACGATATCTATTACCGAGCGTAAGCAATTGGAACATGACCTTCGAATGGCTAGGGATAAGGCGGAAGAGTCGAATAAATTGAAATCAGCGTTTTTAGCAAATATGAGCCATGAGATACGTACACCGTTAAATGCGATCGTAGGTTTCTCTAATATCCTTGCCTCGACCGATGACCTTGAGGATAAGAAGGAATTCGCTGATATTATCGAGAATAATAATTCCCTATTGTTGCAGTTGATAAACGATATCTTGGATTTGTCAAAGATCGAGGCGGGTACCTTGGAGTTTACTTATGACTATGTGGATATTAACGCTGTATTGAGGGATTTGGAGCAATCGGCTCATTTGAAGAATAAGAATCCGGATGTACAGATCTCATTTAAGGATTATCTGGAGCCTTGCGTGATTTATACGGATCGAAATCGTCTGTCTCAACTGATGATCAATCTGTTGAACAATGCCATGAAATTTACGCTGGCAGGATCGATTTTATTTGGCTATAAGTTGAAGGATGATAATACGTTGTGGTTCTATGTAGAGGATACGGGCTGCGGAATCCCGGAGAATAAGCGGAAAGATATTTTCGGACGTTTTGTAAAACTGAATACTTTCGCTCAAGGAACAGGACTGGGTTTAAGCATCTGTGAGATGATTGTTACCCAGATGAAAGGAACGATCGGGGTTGATTCTATGGAAGGGAAAGGCTCTAAGTTCTGGTTTACATTGCCTTTTCAGCCGAAGAAAGAATTATTTCCTAGTGAAGAGCAGAAGCCTGTTACTTTGGAGAAGATCGCCCGAAGTGAGGTTACGATCTTGATCGCTGAGGACAATTCCAGTAATTATCGCCTGTTTGAGTCTATATTGAAGCCTGAATATAAATTGATTCATGCATGGAATGGAAAGGAGGCTGTGGAGCTATTTCATCAGCACAAACCGCAGTTGATCTTGATGGATATAAAGATGCCGGTCATGGATGGATACGAGGCTACCGCAGAGATTCGTAAGGTTTCTGCTAGCGTGCCTATTATTGCGGTGACGGCTTATGCTTTCGCCCAAGATGAGCAACGGATCATTAATAGTGGATTTGATGCCTATACGGCGAAACCGATTAATGGGAAGATCTTAAAAGACAAGATATCAACTTTATTGACGCATCGGATTATTCTGATGTAATCGAAGGGCTTTGCGGGAAGCAGACCTTATAAAACAATTAAAGCCTGTCTCACGACAAGCCCTAACCAAACTTTGTTAACCTTAAATCTAATACTATTATGAAAAAACCACGATGCAAATATACGGAGTTACTGTTATTTGTCAATGGTTTAAGTGCTAAATTGTGTTTTGTAACATGTAATAAAATCTAATAGGAACTTATGCCTCATTGAAATCTTTCGATAGAGTCGCATATATTCTTTATACCTCCCTCTTTTTGGATCATCTCGCCTATATGAGCGGCATTTTTCTTATAAAGCGGATTGGTGACCAGATCACAAACCTTGCGTTCGATCTCCTGCTCGCTCGCTTTCGCTATCTTAACCCCTTCCGGCCCTAACCCTAATTGGTGGATTCGATAGGACCAATAGGGTTGATCGATAATCAACGGAGTGATTAATTGGGGCTTTCCCGCCCTTCCTACGCTATGGGTCGTGCCGCAACCTCCATGATGGATAACGCCGTCGCAGTGCGGGAATATCAAATTATGCGGAACCGGCTGCTTCATTAAGAATAAATGTTTATCCGCTTGTAAGGTGATTCCTGTCTTTGCCCAACCGGAACCGATGATGAGCCGATAATCATGTTTCTTGCAAATATCGACCAAGGCTTTGCTGAAACGGTTACCATCCTTGGAACTACAACTCCCGAGGGTAAAAAAGATAATAGGGCTTTGAGCGCTGTCGACGAATGATATCATTTCCTCGTAAGCCTTCTCATCATATTGAAAAGTGTCATTGAAGCAATAGCCTCCGATCGACCATTCGAACGTCCAGTCCGGATCTATGTTTCCTAGGTGCTGGCTGAAAAGCAAGTAATTATATGAACGCTCTCCCGCGTGATAGCCAAAATTGCGGATCGGAGCGAGTCCGTATTTAGCCCGGTTCTTGTTGATCGTGTCTTTGACCATGAAATTGGTCATCCGGTTCATCAACTTCCATAGGATGGCAGGGGTGATGATCGGGTTGGGTTTGGGAAATGGCAATACGGCCGGGGGAATCTTCTTACCCGGCAAGAACGGGGCGTAGGCGGTACGTATCAAGGGCTTCTTGCAATACTCGGCGATACTTGCGACAGCAAATTCCGAGTTGGTCGATACTAAAATATCATGCTCTTTTAGTAGGGGAATCAATTGATCGAACTGTTTATCGATCACGTTCCTCATCCATTTAAGGAATGGCCGGAATTTATGTGAGTTTTGCGCTGCGCTATCGATCATGCCGCCGATATCGTCAAACTGCTGCAATACGTATTTAAATCCGTAGGGTTTAACGGTCTCCTCGAATATTTGAGGGAGATTGATGGTCACCTCATGGCCACGTCTTTCCAATTCGGCCGCTATGGCCAAATAAGGAAGGACGTCGCCTTGTGAGCCTCTGGTTACTAATAGTATTTTCATGCTACGTTTATTTATGGGCTATGAGGGTCTTGTTTACCGGATATTCAGTTGACGCAAACGCTCGATGTCCAGATGGTATTTGGCTTCCATCGTTTGTAGTTTCTGCTCATTGATGGCTAGGGGATGATTCAATCGTTTCGTTTCCCGGTATCCTTTATATACGGAGCGAATCATCTTACGTGGATTGAAAATGACGGATGAGGTGATCCAACAGCCGTGCGTACACCAACAGTTGGCTTTATACCCATGTCCGATAGCGGCTATTTCCTGTTTCATCGCTTCGCTATTCATCACTTTACTTATATCGCAACCATATTCTTTTATATTTCCGAGCGGTTCCCGTAGCTCGCAGGCACGAAAACGTCCGTCGTAGTCGATTACCAAGGTAGTCTCTCCGGCCGTACAATCCATCCCCCAAGGGGTCGGGTGATCTATGTTGCTGGCACGCACATTATATAAGGTACGTATAAGGCCGAGATAGAAGAAGCGTGTGATCGGTTTCCTTAAGCCGGTGGTATCCGCTTCCATCCGATCTGCATAAGCAGAATAGATAGGGGATATGTCATCTTGTATTTTGCGTAGCGTTGACTCGGTTAGGATTTTCACGCCATCGTCACGGGTCATGCCTCTGGCAGCCTCAATCGTATGCGTGGAGGTACGGAAACGTCCGTATACCCAAGTCATGAAGTCTTCTATCTGGTCTATATTGTATTTCGTGATAACGGTTGCTATATTTTTTAAGACTTTGCCGTCATCTCCGAAATTCTCCTGTATCTTACGCAGGGTTTCCAAGGCCTTATAGAAGTTTCCCGGTACGCCTCTCTGTGTATCGTGGGTCGTACTGAAACCATCCAAGGAAAGGCTTACGTTAATATTACAATCCGGGCAGTTCTGGCGGAACCGTTTTACCCATTCGACGATCCGGTCTGGTTTTAAGCCGTTCGTAGGGATGTTCACATCTTTGATATGGTTGTTTTTGTAGAATAACTCCAATATTTCCGGTAGATCCTCACGCAAGGTAGGCTCACCCCCGGATATCCATAATCGATTGAATTGCCCGGCGGTTTCTGATATCTTCTTGATTTCATCGAAAGTGAGGTCGGGTTGCTTCTTATCCATTTCTTGGGCATAGAAACACATCGCGCATTTGGCGTTGCATCGGCCTGTTACGAAAAGGAAGATCGACTCGAGTTTTCTTTCCGTGCTCATTGCCCTGAAAGAACTGGTGGTTCGTTTTTTGTCCATTTTATTTTTGTTTTACCATTTGTCTTATCTGGCGCATGATTTTTTCCTTGTGTTTGATCAACACCCGGAGAAAATAACATAAGAAGCCAAATAAAATACTTATTAGCATATACTATATGATCTTTAAAGGCAAAGATCGACGATAAAATGACGCTAAACAATCTCTATTTGCAGTATTTTATGGTCCATGTTTAAAAGGTAGGTCTATAAACAATTAAAGCCTGTCTCACGACAAGCCCTAACCAAACTTTGTTAACCTTAAATCTAATACTATTATGAAAAAACCACGATGCAAATATACGGACTTTTCAATTCCTGTCAAGGGCTATAATGCTAAATTATGTTTTACGACATATAACAAAAACAAAAAGGCGCCTTTCTTTTAGAGAAAGACGCCTTTTCCATGATATACTAATCAAATATTAGTCTTGTAATTTAGCGCAAATGAACTCGCGGTTCAAACGAGCGATGTTGCTAACGGAGATATTCTTCGGACATTCCATCTCGCAAGCACGTGTGTTCGTACAGTTACCGAAGCCAAGCTCATCCATTTTAGCGACCATAGCTTTGGCACGGCGAGCAGCCTCGACTTTACCTTGAGGCAACAAAGCCAGCTGGCTAACCTTAGCGGATACGAATAACATAGCGGAACCATTCTTACAAGCGGCAGCACAAGCGCCACAACCGATACAAGCGGCAGCGTCCATGGCTAAGTCTGCGTCCTTCTTTGGGATAGGTATCGCATTAGCGTCGGGTACACCACCTGTGTTGACAGATGTGAAACCACCCGCTTGGATGATTTTGTCGTAAGCGTAGCGGTCTACCATCAAGTCGCGGATAACAGGGAAACCTGCGGAACGCCACGGTTCGATCGTGATCGTCTCTCCATCGTGGAAACGACGCATATATAACTGGCAAGTCGTAGCTCCAGTTGCCGGTCCGTGCGGGTGTCCGTTTACATACAATGAACACATGCCACAGATACCCTCGCGGCAGTCGTGATCGAATACGATCGGTTCCTTACCCTCGTTGACCAACTGCTCGTTCAAGATATCCAACATTTCCAAGAAAGAGACACTCTGATTGATCTTCTCAATTTTGTATGTCTCGAACTGTCCTTTCTCCTTCGGACCTCTCTGACGCCAAACCTTAAGTGTTACACTTATATCTTTATCCATGATTCTAATTTTTTCTGAGATTGATGATTATTACTTCTTGTAGTTACGTGTTTGAGGAACAACGAACTCATAGTTCAAATCCTCTTTCAACATGACAGGATCTTTGTCCTCGCCTTGGTACTCCCAGCAAGATACGTACATGAACTTATCGTCATGACGCAAGGCCTCACCTTCTTCTGTCTGGTGCTCCGTACGGAAGTGACCACCACAAGACTCAGCGCGGTCCAAAGCATCGTGTGCCATCAATGTACCGATCTCGATAAAGTCGGCTACACGTAATGCTTTCTCTAACTCGGTATTCAAGTTGTCTGCGTTGCCTGGGATGAATACGTTGCTCCAGAACTCTTTCTTCAAGTCTTTCAGCATCTGGATAGCTTCTTGCAAACCTTTTGCGTCGCGTGCCATACCGATATGTTCCCACATGATATGACCTAGTTTGCGGTGGATAGTGTCTACGGTTTCTTTACCCTTGACGTTCATCAATTTTTGGATACGATCCTTGATGGCCTTTTCTGCCTCGACGAACTCCGGCAGATCCGTGCTGAAGCGAGGAACTTGGATTTGGTCGGACAAATAGTTCTGGATCGTGTATGGTAATACGAAATAACCATCGGCCAATCCCTGCATCAAAGCGGAAGCACCTAAACGGTTCGCTCCGTGATCGGAGAAGTTTGCCTCACCGATAGCGAACAGACCCGGAATGGAGGTCATCAACTCATAGTCAACCCACAATCCACCCATTGAGTAGTGCAATGCCGGGTAGATCATCATCGGAGTCTCGTATGGATTATCGTTCGTGATCTCTTCGTACATATCGAACAAGTTACCGTATTTCTGCTTAACGACCTCTTTACCCAAGCGATTGATCGCGTCGGAGAAATCCAAGAATACGGCCAAGCCCGTGCTGTTCACGCCGAAACCTGCGTCGCAACGCTCTTTAGCGGCACGAGAAGCCACGTCGCGAGGAACCAAGTTTCCGAATGCCGGATAACGACGCTCCAAATAATAATCACGGTCTGCCTCGGGAATATCTTTACCTTTCTTCGTTCCGGCCTGTAGAGCTTTAGCGTCTTCCAGTTTCTTCGGAACCCAGATACGACCGTCGTTACGCAAGGATTCGGACATCAAAGTCAATTTAGATTGGAAGTCACCTTTCACCGGTACGCAAGTCGGGTGGATCTGAACCATACAAGGATTAGCGAAGTAAGCGCCTTTCTTGTAGCATTGCCATGCGGCGGAACCGTTAGATGCCATAGCGTTGGTTGACAAGAAGAACGTATTAACGTAACCACCCGTAGCTACAACTACAGCGTGAGCGGCGTAACGCTCGATCTTACCTGTAATCAAGTTGCGGGCGATGATACCACGAGCACGACCGTCTACCTTAACTACATCCAACATCTCATGACGAGTGTACATCTTAACCTTACCCAAACCGATCTGACGGCTCAACGCTGAATAAGCGCCTAACAAAAGCTGCTGACCCGTCTGGCCACGGGCGTAGAACGTACGTGATACCTGAGCGCCACCGAATGAACGGTTATCCAACAAACCACCATATTCGCGAGCGAAAGGAACGCCTTGAGCCACGCACTGGTCGATGATTGAGTTAGAAACCTCAGCCAAACGATAAACGTTAGCCTCACGAGCACGGTAGTCACCACCTTTGATCGTATCGTAGAACAAACGGTAAACAGAGTCACCATCATTCTGGTAGTTCTTAGCGGCGTTGATACCACCTTGAGCGGCGATAGAGTGCGCACGGCGGGGAGAATCTTGGATACAGAAGTTCAATACGTTGAATCCCATCTCTGCCAAAGATGCGGCAGCGGAAGCTCCAGCCAAACCTGTACCGACTACGATAACATCCAAACGACGCTTGTTAGCGGGGTTCACCAATTTCTGGTGATTTTTATAATTAGTCCACTTCTCAGCCAACGGGCCTTGAGGTATTTTAGAATTTATTTCAGACATAATGATTTAATTTCAAAAGTTCTTAATTATAAAACCTGTAGCTTGCAATTAAGCACCTACTCCGTTTAGGAAGAAAATGATAGTAATGATCGCGAAAAGTCCGCAAATAACCGTAGCTACGATCTTAGAGATACATTCCCAACGGTTCATCCAGATCGTGTTATTCCAACCGATTGTTTGGATAGCGCTCCAGAAACCGTGAGTCAAGTGGAACCACAAAGCCACGTACCAGATCAAATAAAGAACGGTGATCACGGCATTACCTTGGAAGTAATAGTTGATAAAAGCGGCTCCGTCTTGTGGAGATACCATAGCTGACCCCAATGCAACTTCGTGATGACCGATCAATTCGGCGAACATCATCTTATACCAGAACTGGCTGAAGTGCAACAGCATGAACAGGATAACGATCAAACCCAAAACGAACATGTTCTGAGATGCCCATTCCACGCCTTTCGGACGAGCGTTGATAGCGTAACGGTCGTTACCACGTGCCTTACGGTTTTGCAAGGTAAGAATGATAGCGTACACGAAGTGGATCACAACGCCTGCGGCCAATACGAGAGTAGCTGCCACAGCGTACCAATTAGAGCCCAACAGCGAACAAACCATGTTATAAGCCTCTCCGGAGAAAACGGCCGCCACGTTCATCGACAGGTGGAACAATAAGAACAGAACAAGAAAGAGGCCTGATATACTCATTATCAGCTTCTTCCCGATAGAAGAATTAAGTAACCACATAAGATAATAATTTAAGTTATTTAATTGTATTTAGAAATTTCTACTTAAACTATGTAATTATCACGCAAAGGTATGCTAAATCCATATATCGCGCAAACGATTAAAGAAATATTTCTGCATTAATGGGAGAGGTCAGGGCATGTGCCCCGACACATGAAATAATGCGGAAGGAAAAGGCTTTCCTTATGAATAATTTATATACATTTGCCTATATGCGTAAGGATTTGAATGGGGCACGGCATTTTTCTATAGGGATCAAGTTTACGATCTTATTGTTTACGATCGCGATCTTGGTTCTTGTGCTTTTTTCGTATAGGAGCGACAAGCATGGCAACCTGTTCTGGCAGGTAGAGAAATTGATTCCGCATCATCCGGACAGCGCTTTGGTGTTATTAGAGAAAGTGACGGATGTCAATGGATTATCGCTTCGAGAGAAAGCCCGTTATTGTCTGTTATGGACCGAATCACGGGATGAGGCGGGATTGAGGCATACATCGGATTCCATAATCTCTATCGCTACGGATTATTATAGGACGACACGAGGCTGTTACTGGCCTCCCAAAGCGTGGTTTTACCGGGGGAAAGTCTATGAGGATATGGATCAACCGTCCCTAGCTTTGGAATGCTATTTACGTGCGTTGGAATATGAGGGAGGGAATTGGGATTACGAATTTTGGGGACGGTTATATAACCAGATAGGGAGGCTGTACGCCGAGCAGGAATTATATGGCAAGGCTATGTCTTTTTTGAGAAAAGCGAGTGCCCAATATCAGCTCTTGAATGATACGGCCGGACAAGGCCGGATACTGGAGGAAGTCAAGAAATACGAGACGTTACGGGATTCTATCGGATCGCTGTCAGCGAGAGAATCGATTTATCAGATCACTTCCCGGTATGATGTAAGGCCGGTTCGTGAGGACTTATATAGGAAAGAATTGATGTTATCGCAAAGGGGACAGGAGCGTTATCTGTATGCGTTTATTATCGGCATAATCCTATTTATTTGCTTCCTCCTTTATCGGCGATGGAGAAATACGCAGGAAAACGCTCTTCGAAGGGAAGAAGCCTTGCGACGTTCGATTGCTAGCCAGCAACAACGTATGCGAGAAGAAAAAGAAGAGAATGAACGGCAAATCACCCTTTTGGAAAAAAGAATTACGAAAATAAAGGAAGAAAAGGATCAAGAGTTGATGTTGGTTTCCTTACAATTGGAAAAACAACGGCTGGAGATTTGTAACGAGTCGATTCATAATAAGGAGAGTAAGCATTTATTATCTGTCGCGATCTTGCGGAAATCGGAGGTCTATGAGAAGTTCCACGATCGGGATGCCGGCAAGATTGTCTCTGAGGATTGGGAGCTTTTGGAGGTGCTGTTGAATAAGGCTTATGATGACTTTACCTTACGGCTGAAAAAACTATATCCTGCTATTTCCGATACGGAGTTGAAGGTCTGTATGCTTACGAAGATCGGCGTTCCCGCCAACCAGATCACACGGGTATTGAAATATAATAGTTCGGTACTTCGTCCTCGTCTATTCCGGAAGATTTTTAAGAAAGAAGGTTCTACGGAGACATTTGTGGAGTTTATCTCAAGTTTTTGATTATTATGTATTTATAGCGGTCTTGGCAGGTTTGTTCTCATTTTTGTTCTCATTTATCATGTGATTTGTGAGATATGCGGGATATTTTTGGAGGCAAAAAAGCATGGTTATGAAAAGTGTAAAGTTAGCCTCTATCTTGTTTTATTTAAATAGTGTTTTTGTCGTTTCTTGTTTCGTGTCATGCGGTTCTTCGCCAACGGAAGCGCCCTCTCTTTTAACCGCAGATATAAGAGGGGGGATGGATAAACCGGGGCTATTGGGATTAGGCGATGAGATCAAGGAGGTTACTTTTGTCCCTTTAGAGGTGACCACGGATGATGCCTCGTTGATAGACGGAGTTTATGATTATGCCGTGACAGATCGATATATCTATGTGCTTCCCGTAAAAGAGCCCCGTATCGTCCTGTTCGATCGGCAAGGGCGTTTTATCCGGACGTTGGTAAAAGAAGGGCAGGGGCCGGGTGAATTTAGCGGTATTCTGCCATGTATCCAAGTGGACGAACGTAATGACCGCTTTTTTTTATTTAGTAATAATCGAGTTTGGGAATATACGTTGGAAGGTGAATTTATCGGACAATCCACCCATGAGTATTCTGTAATCTATATGCGTCATATCGGAAAGGATCGTTTCGCCGCCATATCATTCCCTTTTCAGCCTTTCAACGGAGGAGGATTCGGATTAGGCCTATTTTCGAGGAAAGGGGATACGATAGCGATCAAGAATGATTTTTATTCCTTTTTATTACCTCATGAGAAGAGCGGGTTCACGACAAGTATCGCCCCCGCTTATTCTGATGCGCAAAACTCCGTGTTGTTTAAGACCGGTAGTAATGATACGGTCTTCTGTATCTCGGCGGATCGAATAAGTGCGGCTTGTGTCCTTGATCTGAAAAACTCGGATGCGGAAGTGATTCGTTCGTTGGATGTTACGGACATGAGTAATTTGCGAATTGAAAAAAAGGACCCCAAGGATATCTTTGTGCAAGATATGATTGAGTTTCCGGAACATTATTATTTCCGCTTATTGTATAACCAAGGCTATTATATAGCCTCTGTAGATAAAAAGACGGGAAAGACACTTGTGGAAAAATGTGAGATGCCGGGTTCTATCTATGAACTGGCGGATGCGAACCTTCAACATGGCATGCAGGGTACGAGAAGTTATCGGAATTTCCCGGTCTGGGGGAGGGTCATAAAAGATGAGCTGGTACAAGTAGTGACCCCGTATGAGCTAAACTTATATAAATCGCTTCGCTCGATCACGATTCCGCAGGAGTTGAACTTAAAAGGAGAGGAGGGCAATCCGGTTTTTGTGTTTTATTCGCTTATCTGACTTCGATATGTATCGCTCGGTTGTACTTCTTGTAATAATCTAGCGATAGAAGCTATAGTATTCATGGTTACTATCTATAGAAAATCTGATTTACTATTGATAGTAATCTGATTTATTATAGATAGTAATTGGATCGGTAATAGGCGTGTATGTATAACTGCGTAGATATCAGCCATATACTAATATTTACGTGCAAAGTGGGCATATTGTGTATTTTAACTGTTCGGTAAATAATCGTGTTCTTTTATCTTTTCTATGCCTTTGATGGCTATTAGTGTTAATTAACGTATTGTTTATATTTATATTACGAGTATTTCGTATATTTGCGAAACCAACGTAATATCCGGATATGCTTAGAGGTTGGTAAGTATGTGTAATAACGGTATAAATAACATTAAAACTGATTGAAAATGAAAAAGGCAATTATGAACACAATGATCATCCTGTTCGCTTTGGCGATGTGTGTAGGATGTGGGCAGTCTTCGGAACAAAAAGAAGACAGTGTACCGACAGATGTTGCAAAGGAAAAAGAGCAAGTACAGGTGGAAGCGGAGGACGAAGATACGCTGGAAAATGGAGAGCAGGTATTTAGGGTAGTAGAGGTGATGCCGAAGTTTCCCGGCGGTGATGCGGAGCTTTTGAAATTTATAGCCAAGAATGTAAAGTATCCACAAGAAAGCCAAAACAAAGGAGAGCAAGGCCGTGTGATTTGTTCGTTTGTGGTAACGAAGGATGGAACACTTACGAATTACAAGGTCATTAGAGGAATCTCCCCGGCATTAGACCAAGAGGCGGTTCGAGTTTTGCAAATGATGCCTCGTTGGACACCGGGCACGCAAAGAGGCGAGCCGGTAGCCGTGAAATATACGGTGCCGATCACATTTAAGTTGCAATAATTCACGATTGCAGGTCTTGTGATTCTTATTTAATGTTAATTAACGTGCCTTCCGCATGCCGTTTACGACTATTTCGTAGCTTTGTGGATATACATTAATAAAAGGATAAGATTTATGGAGAAGCTAACGATGCAGGAAGAAGAGGCGATGCGCTGGATTTGGCGGATCGGTCCTTGTTTTGTGAAAGATGTGCTGGCCAAATACGAGGACCCGAAACCTCCTTATACGACGCTCGCTTCCGTGATCAAGAATCTGGAGCGAAAGAAGTACGTGAAGGCGAAACGTTATGGAAATACGTATGAATACCGTCCTTTGATAGAGGAAACGGAATATAAACGTACGTTCCTTGGCGGCGTGGTAACGAATTATTTCGCTAACTCGTATAAAGAAATGGTTTCTTTCTTTGCGAAAGATCAGAAAATCTCTACGGATGATCTAAAGGATATCATCGATTTGATTGAGAAAGGAAAAGAATAACCTAAATCCCACATACCATGACACCGGAATTTGCCTACTTATTGAAGGTAAATGTAGCCTTTGTACTCTTTTACGCCTTCTACCGGTTGTTCTTCTATAAGGACACGTTCTTCAAGCTACGTCGTGCGATATTGCTGGCGTTCTTTGGCTTGGCTCTGTTTTATCCTTTGCTGAACATCCAAGATTGGGTAAGGCAACAAGAGCCTATAGTGGACGTGATTTATATGTATTCCGCTATGTTGCCTGAGGCGACGGCGAAAGCGGATGCCGCGGCGTCCGTGGATTGGTATGGATGGTTGCTGGGATCTTTGGGGTTTATTTATTGGGGGATTGTAGCGTTCTTATGCGGACGTTTTCTCGTGCAATTAAGCAGTATCTTATGGTTGGCTCATACCAGTGAGCGTGTTGTTATTCATGAAACTCCGGTTTATGCGTTGCGGAAGGCCGCCGGACCATTCTCCTTTTTCCGTATGGTCTTCTTGCATCCGGAGAGTCATTCGGATAAGGAAACGGATGAGATATTGACACATGAATGTACGCACGTATCCCAATGGCACTCGATTGACGTGATCTTGAGCGAGATGATGTGTATGGCTTGCTGGTTTAATCCTTTTGTATGGTTATTGAAGCGTGAGGTTAGGCATAATCTGGAGTATCTGGCGGATAACACGGTGATCCAGTCTGGTTACGATAGTAAGAGCTATCAATACCATTTATTGGGATTGGCTCATCATCAGTCCGTTACTACTTTGTATAATAGTTTCAATGTGCTGCATCTGAAGAACCGGATTATGATGATGAACAAGAAGCGGAGCCCGGGTATCGTACGTACGAAATATCTGATATTTATTCCATTGGTAGGGATCTTGATGCTGTTAAGTAATATCGAGGCGGTAGCGCGTTTGACTGTCCGTCTGGCGAATGAGGCTACGGTCTCGAACGCTATGGTGACGGCTACGGGCATTCTGGTTGATGAGACCGGGCAGCCTTTGATCGGGGCATCAGTTGTGGTGAAGGGCGGTAAAGAGGGGACTATCACGGATAGGAAAGGGGCTTTCTCTTTGGAGGTCCCTGCGAATGCGATTTTGCGATGCAGCTATCAAGGAAGGGAGTCTCAAGAGGTCTTGGCTGCTGATATGACAAATAATACCCATTTGTCCTTATCTTCCAAATCCCGTGAGATGAACGAGCAAGTATTTACCGTGGTAGAGAAGATGCCTAGTTTCCCGGGTGGGGATGCGGAGTTGTTGAAATACATAGCCACGAATATAAAGTATCCGAAAGAGAGTCAGGATAACGGGGAACAAGGTCGTGTAATCTGCTCGTTTATCGTCGGGCGTGATGGTTCCGTCAATAATCCGGAGGTGCTTCGGGGAGTGACTCCTTTATTGAATGAGGAGGCCGTAAGGGTAATAAACACTATGCCTCGCTGGAATCCGGGAATGCAACGTGGAAAGGCGGTCGCCGTGAAATATACGGTCCCGATTACGTTCCGTTTGAAAAGTCCGGTAGAAGAAACGAAGGAAGAGACTTTGACGGTAGTGGACGTGATGCCGCAATATCCCGGAGGGGATCATGAATTATTAAAGTTTATCGCTCAAAGCATAAAGTATCCGACGGATGCGCAGGAAGCGGGAGTGCAAGGTCGTGTGATCTGTTCGTTTGTGGTAGATAAGAAAGGAAATATCGTGGAACCTAAAATCATACGGGGGATAGATCCCTCCTTGGATGCGGAAGCTTTGCGAGTCATCGGAATGATGCCCCGGTGGACTCCCGGTCGTCAGGACGGAAAGGCGGTCCGTGTCTTATATACGGTGCCTATTACTTTCCGGTTACAGTGAAATAAGAATAGAGGCTATGTTAGTCGCTTAATCAGTAATCTTAAAAATATACAGATATGAATGCGAAATGTAATTTAGTTACAGTTCTGTTACTTTGTTGCCTTATTTTTCCCGGGAATGCTCAAGAGTTTAATTGGCAAGACTTGGTGAACCGTAAGCAATATGCGGCTGTGATCGCCCGTGCCGATAGCCTTACCCCGGCTGATTCTTCCGATTATGAGGTGATGAATGCTATCGGGCAAGCCTACGAGGGGATGCTTCGTTACCGGCAAGCCTACGACTATTATCGTCTTTGCCTCTCCATGGACACGACTAATCTGGATATTTTAAATACGTTGGCCCGAACGGCTACGAACTTGGGCAAGGCGAAAGACGCTGAGCGGTATTTCCACAAGGTATTAGCGGCCGATAGCCTAAACTTCTATGCTAATTATCAATTGGCCCGGTTGTATTTCCAGTTGGGCGAATATGAGAGGGCGGTTGATACGTATGAGAAACTACAAGCCCGGAATGAGGACAATACGGCCTTATACCGTGCGATCGGCGATTGTTATTCCCGGCTGGAGCAATACCCGTCCGCGACGATCGCCTATTTTCAAGCGTATAACTTGAACCGGGAGAATGCGGGACTGGCGGGTGCTTTGGTAAATACATTATATCGTATGGGTGTCGGTAGTCCGGACTATATATTAGAAGGGGTAGCGATTTGCGATACCGCCTTGATCTACAATCCGGGGAATCGCCAGTTATTACGCAGTAAAGCTTTGGGTTTGTATATGGCAAAACAATTCGCTCAGGCTGATTCCATTTACTCTGGTTTGTTGGCTGATGGTGATTCTACTTACCTTACCTTGAAATATGGGGGAGCCTCGAAGTATTATGCCGGTCTGTATATGCCCTCGGTAGATATTCTGGATATGGCTTATGAGCAGGATACGACCTCGGTCGAGGTATGCCTCTTATTGGGTTCCGCCTTGGGTAAGACGTATGACCGGAAACGGGCTTACGACTTATTTGACCGGGCGGAAAAGGGATTGGAGCCCAATCGTTTCTTGGTAAATCAATTATTGGCCTTCCGTGCGGAGACTTACCAAAAAGACGGGAGATACAAGGAAGCGTCCCGTCTCTACTATGAGGCATGGAAGAAGAATCCGGAACGACTGGATTTCCTAGCGGCGATCTCGCATATGTATAGTGAGATTGACGTGTCTAAATTCCAGAGCGAGGAGGATCGTCAGCGAGGTCTTTTTATCTTGGTACTTTATATGAATGAGAGCTTAAAGAAAAAAGCGGACGAGAGGACGATGGTGTTTAGCCGGGCGCTTCTGCAATCCTTCTATGAGGATATGTTTTTCCGTAATGTGGCGGAGGAGACTATGATAGACCCGGATGGGAAAAAGAGCAAGATTTCTATCGTGGATTTGCGTAACCTGATCAATCAATTGCCGGAGGAATCGGAGATGGTCATGGAGATTCGTGCCATGAGCGCCAGAAGCTCGGGTAAGATAGAGGAGGCGGCCCGTCTGCTTTATCGGGCGTGGAAGGTGAAGGGTACTCGTGTAGAATTGCTTCGTGAGATCGCGAACCTATATAGCCATCCGGATATCTCCGGATTCAAGAATGCGGAGGAGCTACAGAGAGGTGTATTCGCTCAAGTGACTTACGCAAAGGAACTGTTGAAAAACGAGTCGGATCTGAGTGACCTGACTTTTACCCGGCCTTTCTTGGAGTCATTAAATTCGGATATGTCCAAACGGGGTATCACGGAGCAAACCATGCTGGCTCCAGATAACCGGAAAAGCCAGCTTTCTATAGATGAACTCCAATCTCTGATCCAACAACTGCCAGAGACATCCGATGAGGTAAAAGAGATGATACGGATGATGAACAAAGAGAAAGCGCTAAAGAGCAAGAAATGACATCGAACGAAAGACTTTAAACATCATGAAAATGAGAAAATTAACTACGAACGCAGTGGCTATGCTGCTCGCTTTAGTCGGATGTATGGGATGTGGCAATCGGTCCGCTTCCTCTGTCGATAACCTTATTAGGGTTGATGTCATGGCCGATTATCCGGAAAAGGAACTGATACTTCAAGACCTTATGGACGTGGAATACATCGCGTTGGAAACCACGGATGATTTTATAACTAAAGGTGCCGTGAAAGCGATCGGAAAGGATATCATGCTGGTGACGAATCGGGGCAGTGATGGGGATATTCTTGTTTTCGATAGAAACGGAAAGGGACTAAGGAAGATAAACCGTTTAGGGCAAAGCGGTGAGGAATACACGCAGCTTACAGGGCTTGTCTTGGATGAGGATAACGATGAGATATTCGTCAAGGATAATCCAGCGAGAAAAATAGGTGTCTATGACTTATTAGGAAACTATAAAAGGAGTTTTAAGTTCACGGATACCAGTTATTATAATTATATATTTAATTATGATCGTGATCATTTGATTTGCTATAAGAGTTATCCATCGGAAAAAGGCAAGCGGGAGTGTCATTTGATTATTTCCAAGCAAGATGGCCGTATCATTCATGAGATCCAAATTCCCTCTAAGGGGACTGAGACTCCGGTTGTAACAGAAGGGGAGTTTATCATTACGCCGGAATTTTATCTTACGTTTCCGGATCGGGATAAATGGATACTTGTCAATACATCGTCTGATACCATATTCCATTACTTGCCGGATGGTAATCTGAGTCCTTTTATCGTAAGAAGCCCTTCCATATCCTCCATGGATACTAAAGTATTTCTTTTTCCAACCGTCATCACCGATCGCTACTGTTTCATGAGAACCATGAGAAAAGAGGTTGACTTTACGACGTTTAAAGGTTTCCTTGGTGAAGATCTGGTGTATGATAAACAAGAAAATGCCTTATTCAGCTATATTCTATACAATGATGATTTCATCAATAAGGAAGAAGTCTCTCTAACATCAGAGCCAAGAAACCCCGAAATAGCTATCTGCCAAACTCTAGATGCCCCGGACTTAGTTGAGGCTTACGAGAAAGGCCAGCTAAAAGGAAAGTTGAAGGAGATCGCCGCAAACTTGGATGAAGAGTCGAATCCTGTGGTCATGTTGCTGAAAAAGAAAAAGTAATATATTGCTCCGGCTGCTACCTTGCTGGAAAAAAGTAAGTTGATGGCTATATTATTTTTTGATAAACACGTACATACCTGATTCATAATACGTAAATCGATTTTAGAGAGAAATGCCTATTAATTCTAGGGAGACTGTATCAAATACTATCTATTGCCCACTTATGTTCCGGAAATAAAATGTTCCTCTCCTGTTGAAATAGTTCTCCGATAACCTATACATTCCATAGCGAATAAGTATTTATTCTTAAATCAGCGCCGTGAACTGTATAAACCACGCCGTGGAATGTGCAGACCACGCCTTGGTTTATACAGTTCACGGCATGGTTTATAGAATAGATGAGATAGCGATAAACTTTATATATAGGTAAACATACGTTTTATTCTAGATGAATCCGTTTGCGTTTTCGAGTAAACCAGCTACATTTGCCGGAAAGAATATCTAGATGAGGAAGTTCCTTTTATTGTGGTTGGTTGGGTTGATGTTGGTGCCTTCTGTGATGGCTGAGCGGAAAAAGGTTGGCTTGGTGCTGGGAGGCGGTGGGGCGAAAGGTGTCGCTCATATCGGGGTGTTGAAGGTATTGGAGGAGGCCGGCATCCCGATTGATTATATTGCCGGAACCAGTATGGGAGCTATCGTTGGTGGCTTGTATTCCGTTGGCTATACTGCCGCTGAGATCGATAGCATGGTACGTTGGCAGGATTGGAGCATGTTGCTAAGTGACCGTGTGAAACGTAGTAACCTTACTTTTCCGGAGAAAGAGAATTCCGAGCGATATGTCTTTTCCCTTCCTTTTGGCCGGAGTAAAAAAGAGATAACGATCCAAGGGATGATAAAAGGTCAAAATCTCCAGAACCTTTTCTCTGATTTAACGATCGGTTATCATGATTCCGTAGATTTTAATCAATTGAATATACCTTTCGCTTGTGTGGCGTTGAATGTGGTGGACGGGCAAGAATATGTTTTCCATCGTGGAAGTCTTCCGTTGGCAATGCGTGCCAGTATGGCGATTCCTGCCGTGTTCGCGCCGGTACGTTTGGATAGCATGGTGTTGGTAGATGGTGGGATCAAGAATAACTATCCGGCGGATGTCGCACGGGATATGGGGGCGGATATCATTATTGGCGTAGATCTGGGTACTAGCGACTTGAAACAGTTGGAGCGGATAAATACCCCTTGGGATATCGTAGGGCAGATCATCGCCTTGCATGGTTATGAGAAATACGGACCGAATAAGGAACAGACCGATCTGTTGTTCCGCCCGAATACAGACCCTTATAATTCCGCTAGTTTTGGGGAGACGGCCCTGGATACCTTGATTGACCGGGGTGAGCAAGTCGCCCGCAAGCAATGGGATGAGATTCTTGCCTTAAAGAAGAAGATTGGTTTATCCGATAGTTCGGATATGCACCGAAACAGATTAGTACATTCCTATCCGGTAGCCCCTACCGATACGTTTCATATCCGGCGTGTCTTGTTTGAAGGTATAGATCCTCGTGATGAGAAATGGTTGACGCAAATCAGCGGCTTGAAAGAGAATAGCTTGCTTACCGTGAAGAAATTGCAGGAAGCCATGTCTATCGTGATCGGTACAAATCTTTACTCGAATGTGAGCTATAAATTGGTCGGTGAGAGGCAGGAGGATTTGGTGCTTACGGTACAGGAAAAATCAAATAGCGCAATTAATGTGGGCTTGAATTTTAATAGTGAGGATATCGTCGCCCTGTTGCTGAATGCTACTTTTGACAATCGGGCTCGTTACCATTCGAAGTTCTCCGTAACGGGAAGGATCGGGAAACGTATGTATGGGCGAGTGGACTATGCGATAGAGCGTAATCCCTTGCGTAACATCAATCTGTCTTACATGTTCACGTACCATGATCTCGACGTCTATAACCGGGGGGATAAAATCGTAAATACGACGTATCGCCACCATTTCGTGGAACTTGGATATTCGGACATGAACTGGCTGAATTTCAAGTTGAAGCTAGGAGCCCGTTATGAGTATTTTGATTATAACTCATTCCTTTATACGGCGGAAAACCAAAAGTATCAAGTAAAACCGGAAGGCTTTATCAGTTACTTCGCTCAGGCCCATCTGGAAACCTTGGACCGCCGTTACTTCCCGAGTAAAGGCGTTTCTCTGCAAGCGGATTATTCCATTTATACGGATAACT
Source organism: Parabacteroides sp. AF19-14 (assembly GCF_003635485.1). Lineage (NCBI taxonomy): Bacteria > Pseudomonadati > Bacteroidota > Bacteroidia > Bacteroidales > Tannerellaceae > Parabacteroides > Parabacteroides sp. AF19-14. The sequence goes on from NZ_QTMJ01000019.1 coordinate 38,249, forward strand.
TCGTGACTTATAAGGGACATACCTTCTTCTCCGCTTTGAAACTCAGTTTCCTTTCAGTATTGCCGCTGACTTCCCATTTGAGTCTGTTGCCGTCTATCGATGGTCGCGTGTTGATCGGGAAAGATCCGGCTTATCCCTTTTTGAATGTGGTGGGAGGCGATATGCCGGAAAGGTACCTTCCCCAGCAGTTACCGTTCGCGGGGATCAATCGGATGGAGATATTCGATAATTCCGTGGCGATCGTCCGTTTGAACTTACGTCAGCGTATCGGGCAGCGGCACTATATCTCATTGATAGCCAACTATGCGATCCATGAGGATAATTTCTTCGACCTGCTCAAGGGAGAAAGTGTATGGGGAGGCAGCATCGGTTATGCCTATAATAGTATGTTCGGTCCGATGAATACGAACTTCGGATTGTCGAACCGGAATAATAACCTGCAATTTTATCTGAATCTGGGTTACAGTTTCTAATATTTCTTACATTTGTAAGGATTAAAAATAGAAAGTTATGAATGAACAGATCATAGAGTTCTTGACAGAGTTGAGGAGCCATAACAATCGGGAATGGTTCCAAGACAATAAAAATCGTTACGATGCGCTACGTAAGGGGTTTATCGATGAGGTACAAGATTTAATAGGTCGTATCTCCTTATTCGATCCCGAGGTAGCCGGGTTGGAGGCGAAAGATTGTTTGTTCCGGATATACCGGGATATCCGTTTCTCTCCGGATAAGACTCCTTATAAATGTCATTTCGCCGCTTACATCTCCCAAGGTGGTCGTGCCAGCGAACGGAGTGGTTATTATATCCATCTGGAGCCGGGAGGTTGCTTGCTTTCCGGAGGTGTATGGTGCCCGCCACCTGCGCTATTAAAGAAACTTCGTCAGGATATATACGATCATATCGAGGAATTTACGGCTATTATCGAGGAACCTACATTTAAGAAAACATTCCCGGTGTTAGAGGGGGAGATGCTGAAACGCATGCCTGCCGGCTATCCAATGGATTCCCCTTATGGTTATATCATGAAGCATAAGGATTTCAGCGTGGTGTCTTATAAGCCGGATAATTTCTTTTACGCTACGGATTGGATGGATAAGGCGGTGGATGACTTTAAATTGTTATTACCATTCAATCGTTTCTTAAACTATACGGTAGATGAATATCTAGGGAGAGTTTAAATCTCCCTAGCCTAAGGAAGTAGGGCTGTTAGTTTCTCCAGCTGCGTCTTTAACTCTTCTTGGGTCGCCTTATCGGTTTCTGTCCGGTAAGCCGCCTGTAAGTTGGGTAAGAAAGGTAAGTAATGGGTATCCGCTATATATCGGGCTGCCCGGATACGGACGGCGGGTGAAGCGTCATAAAGCAATCCTTGTACCCATCGTTTGGCGTCCCATGAATGATGTGCTTCCAGCCAATCCAAGGCGGCAACCTTTTGCTCGCTTTCTCCGCTTAAAAGGATTTGAAAGGCTTTTTCTTCCTGCTTTAAATCATCGGTAGCCATTAATGATTCATGATTGAACAGGTCTGGACGTACGGCGGAGGATTGATAAGGGATAAAAGGCTTATTCAAGGTCCAACGTACCATCCGGGGGATCATCCACATCATGCCGGGAGTACCTTCGGGGTGGGCGATGGAACTAAAAACACGCCCTTTCCCGTAGTTATTGGCTACGAAGAATGGCTTACCGTTTGTCATATTAGCCGGGGCGTTTCCTTCCTCATGCACATCGCTTTCCATGATGGCAAGCGTGTTGCTTTGGATCGTATCAGCCGGATTGTTTATAAATACCGGTCCCTCATAGTAAATGACGAAACTCGTATCGCGGTCGGCTAATTCGGGGAATATCTTCTTACCCTCCTCGCATAAGGTGAATTTCGCTAATCCATGCCCTCGGTTGTCATGCTCGATGTCGATCGCTTGCTGTCCATTTAGCTGTATACAGGTGTAATCAGGAGTATTCGAGAATAGATAGGCTCCGGCACAGATCCCGACAGCCCCTTTACCTTTAGCGATGAAGTCCTTGATACGTTGTTGATTTAAGGTCCCTAGGTTTAAGTACTGACTTTTGCCACTTCCTCCCGGGATAATAATAGCGTCGATCGAATCGAGCACATTATTAGCTATATCTGCTGTAGTAATGGTACATACCTCCATTTCCGGGTCTAGCCGGATAGCGGCGACAGTTTCCCAAATACAGGTCTGTGCTCCTCCATGCCCATCGAATACACCCACCTTTATCGGCTGAGTACTAATCTCTTTTTTCGTGCTCTTGTTTTCCGGCACTGAGCACTGAACGCATAAAGCCAGATAGGCAAGAAATAAGATGGCGGTCGTTTTCATTTTACGGAGGATTTTAGGTTGTTATTGTTCTCGGGTATAAATCCACTTATCAACCGTATTCTTACTTTTATACCATTGTACATGTTTGCTATCTCCACTTACCCATTTCAATAGATCCGGATAGGCATCACCAATAAAAGCATGTTCCACAGGGTATTTGAAATCATCCGGTATCATTAAGGCCCATATGCAATTATCATTTGAGTAATAACGGTATCTGACCCCTTTGGGGGTATAGCTATAATTACGTTGGTGGATTTCCGTGCGTAAGACCTCTCCTTCCCGCTTTAATACGGTCGTGAAAAGATCGATGTCATCAATGGTCAAATCTTTTAAGGCACCGGCTGCGAACGAAAAGGTGATCAAACGTTCTTGCTTTCCCCTATATGGAAGGTCATTATCTGTATTAATCATTTCATGAAAAGAGAATAATCCATGTATATCATCCGATAGGGCATAAACCGGAGTCTCGGTTTCCGATTCTGGAGTCGTGGTCCAGCCATTTAACTCGGCTTTTTGGATGTCTTTGGACTTTATGCAGGGGAGATGGATGAAAGCTCCGGCCCGCTTAGTTCCACCTAATGCACGGAAAGTCAGTTTTATATTGGCGAATTGTACATAATCGTCTTTCATGGAAGTTTTCATCTGGACTTTTATCACGGCATCATTAAAATCATAATCTCCATAATTAGGGAAAGAGTCTTCTATTATAAATGTATAGGTGGAAGACACGCTTCGGGTCGGGGTACGGCTAACCGGAGTAGCGGTTGTTTCCTGCGATACGGCTAACGAATCGAAAGCACAGACATTATCATTACCCGGTGTTAAGGTGACAGGAGCGGTAACTTGATATCCGGTAGGGGTCGTCAATTGTATGTAAACTTGATCCGACTCTCCCTTTGGATAGATAATTTTCTTATCGAAAAGCGTTTTCTTTGAGCAAACCCCGGTAGCGAGAAGATTCGCATCTTGATCTTCCGGACTTTTATCAAATACTTCTACCAGATAATTATAGGTGCCATCATAGGGGTCGAAAGATTGTACGGTAAGGTGGGATATTTGTATCATCGACCAATCGAAATTAGAGGAAATTGTTACCTTTGAGAATGGATTAGTACCTTCTCCCGGAATTTTATCGGAAGGATCATATACATCCTTTGTACATCCTGAGAATAGGATAAAAAGAAAGGATGTGATAAATAGTTTCATTATTTGTCGCATGTCAAGAAATCAATTTGCATTCTGCCTTTGCAAAGGTAAGAATATATTTATTAATCAATAGATTTTTAATTTATTAAAAAAGCGGTGTCTAAAGTTTTCTTTTGAAAGTTACATCCGGCTGGTGGTAAATAATAGATATTTAAAAATCGGGGGAACTTACGATTTGGTTTACAATATGTCAGTAAACATGGGGGAATCGAAGGGAATGAAGGTCTTGAATGTGTTAAATATTGTGATATTGCTAACGATTTGTCACTTTGCTTTTGGTGATTGTCGGGAAACTTCCTTACTTCGCGGTACAAAATGATAGTAACCTTATAAATTAAAATAGTATGAAGACATCAGTTTGGGGTAAAAGTATTCTTGCGCTAGTTTTTACTTTCATGTGTAGTTTAGCGATAAGCGCAGCGTCTCCTAAAGATTATCTATATGATACAAAAGAGGAGAATGGTAAGATTATCTCTAAAGTGGTATTCTTACAGGAAAACGGACTGTTGAACAAACAGGTAAGATATGAGTTCCAGTACAACGAGAACGGCAAGGTTTCCGAGAAGAAAGCGTTTCGTTGGGATCGGACAAACGACGAATGGGTTCCATTCTATCAGATCACTTATCAATATGATGATCGAAGTGGAGAGATAAAGACAAATTACGGTATGTGGGATAAGAAGAAGAAAAACTTTAGCTTAAATGTCCAGAACATGATTATCCCGAGTACTAATTACGAAGAAATTTTCTCATAATACATACTTTAAATTAAGACTTTCATAGACAAATAAGGGAAAGGGGCGATTTGGTATCGCCCCTTTTCTTGTTTTTATCAGATGATTTTCTCCAAATCTTTCAAATTGTTAGCTACTTCCTCATCCGTTACCTCATAGTTTGTTAGATCACCGGATAGATATTGGTCGTAAGCGGCCATATCGATCAAGCCGTGGCCCGATAAGTTGAACAAGATCGTACGAGGTTTACCTTCGATCTTGGCTTGCTCTGCCTCATGGATAGCCGCGGCGATAGCGTGGGATGATTCCGGGGCCGGTATGATTCCTTCCGCTTGCGCGAATAAAGTAGCGGCCTTGAAGGTATCCAATTGCTTGATATCCACGGCGCTCATCAATTCGTCTTTCATCAACTGGCTGACGATGGAGCCGGCGCCATGATAACGCAAACCTCCCGCATGGATATTCGCTGGAGAGAAATTATGTCCCAACGTAAACATCGGGATTAGCGGGGTATAGCCAGCCTCATCTCCGAAGTCATATTGGAATTGCCCTCTTGTAAGTTTCGGGCAAGATGCCGGTTCCGCTGCTATAACCCGGATATCCTTACCTTCCGTTAGTTTATGGCGCAGGAATGGGAATGTGATACCGGAGAAGTTGGAACCACCCCCGAAACAACCGATAACGACATCAGGGTACTCGCCAGCCATTTCCATTTGTTTCTCAGCTTCCAGTCCGATAACGGTCTGATGCAGCATAACGTGGTTTAATACGCTACCTAATGTATATTTACAGTTCGGTGTCTGCATGGCCAACTCTACCGCCTCGGAGATAGCGGTACCTAGGCTACCTTGATAATTAGGATGGTCTGTCAAGATCTTGCGTCCGGCTTTCGTACTCATACTTGGGGAGGCAACAACTTGTGCTCCGAAAGTCTGCATGATCGAACGACGGTAGGGCTTCTGGTGGTAACTAACCTTTACCATATAAACGGCAAGTTCCAAGCCGAAAGCTTTTGCCGCGTAAGAAAGAGCGGCACCCCATTGTCCGGCGCCTGTCTCGGTCGTGATATTTGTCGTACCCTCTTGTTTACAATAATAAGCCTGAGCCAAGGCCGAATTCAACTTATGTGAACCGATCGGGCTTACACTCTCGTTCTTGAAATAGATATGGGCGGGCGTATCCAGCGCTTTTTCCAATCCAGTGGCACGAACCAACGGAGTCGGTCGCCATACCTTATAAAGCTCGCGTACTTCATCGGGGATCTCGATCCATGTGTCTGTCGTGTTCATTTCTTGATGAGAGACGCCTTTCGAGAATAGAGGATATAAATCTTCCTCCTTTAAGGGCTGTTTAGTTTGTGGATTTAAGATCGGCAGCGGTTTGTTCTTCATATCCGCTACGATATTATACCATGCCGTAGGTATATCTTTTTCTTCTAGCAAAAACTTTTTAGTACTCATTTTCTTTATCTGGTGTTTACAATATTAATCTAATTTGACCTTTAAGGCTTACAACTTGGAAGCAAAGGAACAAATAATATTTCGTTTCTTCAAATTGAATCCATAAAAATATATACATTCGCGGCTTATAAGGTAAGAAAAATAACAAACTGAATTATAATGAGACGGATTGCCCTGTTGCTCGTGGGGATGCTAGCCTTATTTTCTACGACAGCGCAAAGAAAAAACTTCACTTACAAATTCTACGGCTTCGTCCGTGGAGATCTTTTCTACAATTCCCGGGCTAATATGGCTCCGATCGATGGGAACTTTTATCTCTATCCTTTGGATAAGAGTTTTGATGCGGATGGCAAGGATTTGAACGCCACGCCGAATGGCAGTTTCTATACGTTCACTTCCCGCTTGGGCTTGGACGTGACGGGTCCCGATATCGGCAAGGCTCGTTCCTCCGCTAAGATAGAGACGGACTTTGGCGGTTTTTCCGGTAGTAATACGATGTTACGTATCCGGCAGGCATACGTAAACTTGGATTGGGGAAAATCGGCGGTATTAGTAGGGATCACGTGGCATCCCTTGTTTGGCGCCGTGATGCCGGATGTCTTGAATCTTTCCACCGGAGCGCCGTTCCAGCCTTTCAACCGTAGCCCTCAGATCCGTTACCAGTATAAGGCGAATAGCCGGGTACAATTGACGGCTTCCGTGTTGTGGCAATTACAATACCTTTCCAGCGGACCGAAAGGCATGAGCGAGGATTATATCAAGAATAGTTGCATTCCGGAGATGTTCGTGGGGGCGGATTTTACCCCTGCGGATGGTTGGTTGATGGGGCTCGGCGCTCATATGATCTCCTTGAAACCCCGTACTTCCACAGAATGGAAGGAGCAAACTTTTAAGGTGAACGAGCGAATGACCGCATTCTCTTACGAGGCACATTTGAAGTATAGCGGAAGAAACTATACCTTTGCGGCGAAAACCTTGATGGCCTCAGCCTTGGATCATACCGCTTTATTGGGCGGTTACGGGGTGAGCTCGGTGGACTCCCGTACGGGCGAGCAGGGATATACGCCTTTTCGCCATTCTACGACATGGGTGAATTTCGCCTACGGAACGAAATGGAGACCGGGAGTTTTCGTCGGATATACGAAGAATTTGGGAACCGGGAAGTCCTTGGTCTCAGCGGATAAGGTGTATGGTATGGGATTGGATATCGATCAATTAATAACCGTCAGCTTAAACGTATCGTATAATTTACCGCATTGGAAGTTCGGTTTCGAGTATTGTCCGGCGACAGCTTATTATGGCACGACCGACTTAGAGAGCGGACGTATCGAGCAAACACATGCGATAACGAATCATCGTATATTAGGTTTGATGATGTATTATTTTTAAAGATAGATTGACCGGAATGGAAATGAAACGCAACTTGCTTCTTTTGATCGGCCTATGTATGGCGGTATGCGTACAGGCGCAAAAGAAAAACTTCTCTTACAAATTTTACGGACAGGTACGTGGAGACTTGTTCTATAATTCCCGTGCGAACGCCGAGATCGTGGATGGTTTGTTCCACCTATATCCGAAGGACGTGGCGTTGGATGCGGATGGCAAGGACTTGAACGCTAGTCCGAACGGTAGTTTTTACCTGCTTTACTCCCGTTTGGGAATCGATGTACAAGGACCGAAGGTTGGTTCGGCCAAGACTTCCTTGAAACTGGAGGCCGATTTCCGGGGTTCGGGTAGCAATTGGGCGGTGCTCCGTATCCGTCATGCCTATGTGAATCTGGATTGGGGCAAGTCCGCTGTCTTGATCGGACAGACATGGCATCCGCTATTTGGCGAGGTCTTTCCACAGATGTTGAATCTTTCTACCGGCGCTCCGTTCCAGCCCTTTAACCGCAGCCCGCAAATTCGTTATCGTTATACGGACAATGGGTGGCAATTGACCGGGTCGGTTCTATGGCAGTTGCAATATCTATCGGCCGGACCGAACGGAAAGAGCGAGGAATATATCAAGAATAGTTGCGTGCCGGAAGTCTATCTCGGGGTGGATTATAAGAAACCCGGTTGGCAGGTAGGAGCCGGTATGGAGATCTTGTCGTTGGTGCCGAGAACGCAGAACGAGGTGGATGGCAAGATTTATAAAGTCAGCGAGCGGGTTTCTTCCGTATCCGGCGAGGCGCACGTGAAATATCAGGACGCGAATTGGTTGGTGATGGCGAAAACATTGCTGGCTTCTAACTTGACGCAAACTTGTATGTTGGGTGGTTACGGCGTCACCTCTATCGACCCACGTACCGGCGAACAGGAATATTCACCGTATCTTTTCTCTACTTCTTGGTTGAATATCGTGTACGGAAAGAAATGGAAACCGGGTTTGTTCTTAGGCTATTTGAAGAACTTGGGAGCGAATGAGGCACTGGTAGGCAAAACCTATGGCGTAGGTCTGGACGTAGATCAGGTATTTACGACCAACCTGCAGCTTTCGTATAATCTTCCGCACTGGAAATTAGGTGTTGAATATAGCCCTTCCATCGCATGGTATGGCCATGTGGATTTGCAAGATGGCGGACGGATTCATGACACACATTCGATAACCAACCATCGGGTATTGGGCGTATTGATTTATACGTTTTGAGAAGGCATGGAGGAATTACGCTAAGGAATAAAAAAGCGGGATAAGAGTATTCTCTTGATCCCGCTTCCACGTATATAGAATTTACAAAGTTGTCTGTTATTTGATATTACCCACCTTTAGCAAGTACTCGGCGATCTGCACGGCGTTCAAAGCGGCGCCTTTCTTGATCTGGTCGCTCACGGTCCAGAATGTCAAACCATTCGGGTTGCTGATATCCTTACGGATACGGCCTACGTAAACCGGATCGTGATCCGCTACGAACAACGGCATCGGATAATCCTTGTTTGCCGGTTCATCCTGCAATACCACACCCTCAGCCTCGGCGAAAGCCTTGCGAGCCTCTTCCACGCTGATCGGACGCTCTGTCTCTACCCAAGTAGATTCGCTATGCGCACGCATAACCGGTACGCGAACACAGGTAGCGCTCACCTCGATATCCGAGTGCATGATCTTACGGGTCTCGTTATACATCTTCATCTCCTCTTTCGTATAGCCATTTTCCGTGAATACGTCTACGTGAGGGATTACGTTATATGCCAATTGATAAGCGAATTTCTCCACTGTAGGCTCCTCGCCCTTTAATAATTGCTCATATTGTTTTACCAACTCAGCCATAGCGGTAGCGCCCGCTCCACTGGCAGCTTGATAAGTAGATACGTGAACACGCTTGATATGAGATAAGTTCTCGATCGCCTTCAACGCTACAACCATCTGGATCGTGGTACAATTCGGGTTAGCGATCACGCCACGAGGACGATTCAAGGCATCCTCCGGGTTTACTTCCGGTACGACCAATGGAACATCCTCGTCCATACGGAACGCGCTGGAGTTATCGATCATCACCGTACCATGTTTCGTGATCGTCTTCTCAAATTCCTTGGAAGTACCACCTCCGGCTGAAACAAAAGCAACATCGATTCCCTTAAAGTCGTCGTTATGCTTCAGTTCCTTAACGGTATACTGTTTACCACGGAAGGTATAAACACGTCCGGCACTACGAGATGAGCCAAAAAGTACCAGCTCATCCATCGGGAAGTTTCTCTGGTCGAGTACACGCAGGAACTCCTGTCCTACGGCTCCACTTACACCAACAATTGCTACTTTCATTTTGAGCACTGATTTAATTTGAATAATGTAAAATAGTTATAACTTTGCTGCGCAAAAGGGCTTTCGATTTTAAGCCTTTTAGCCCCCTTAGTTTACAGTTGTAAGTTATTGAGGTGCAAAGATAGAGAAATTTATAACTAAAACGATATAGCTATGAAACAATTATTATTAATTCTTGCATTTTTACTTCCTGTTTGTGCGTTTTCCCAGTTACAAGAACCGTTTGATGGACCGGAGATAACATCGGCTAATCCTTGGAGAGGAGACTTGGATTGTTTTGTGATAGATAACGGTTGGCTGGTCTCATGTGCGGATCCTGCCCGGGGAAGCGTGTCCTTAGAGATTCCGATTACCTATTCGGCTACTATGCAATGGGAGTTATGTGTTGGAATGGATTTTATACCCAGCGATCGAAATCACGTTCGATTCCATGTATTTCAAGATAACCAGAGCATTTCTGGGCTTAAAGCTGATTATTATATACAGATTGGAAGCAATAAGAAAACGATTACCCTGCGAAGACAGGTAGAAACAGAGAAAAAGCCTAAAGTCTTGATCGAAAAAGTACTTGAAGATTTGACAAAAGAGGTTACTATGCAGATTAAGCTTACGCTGAATGACCGTAAGGATTGGAGTTTGTATGTTCTTGAATCTGATGGTGATGGTTATGTCTTGATAGGGAGTTGCGAGTCTAAGGTTTCTTCTTCTTGTAAGGGAGGGGATTTACGTCTGGAATGTCGTTATACCAAAACACGAGTGAATGGTTTTGGTTTTACTCATGTTAGTGTGTCTCAAGAAATCTCTTCGGAACCGGAGAGGCCGTCCGAACCGGATGTTCCGGAGGAGAAACCTGTCTCACCCCAGCTAATCGCTATTCAACCTTTTTCCGTATCTGTTTTTCAATTGCGATATGATAGTCCGGTGAATATCGAGGATGCCGTATTTTCCATTTCCGGTATGGGGGAGGCTTCTCGTATCGTTTATGCGGATGAAACGAAAGCGAACGTGAATATAAGTTTCGATGAGGAGCTGGATCTGGGAGTGGAATATCATTTGTCTTGTTCCGGCTTGAAAGACGCTAAAGGGAATGAGATGCCGGATGATGTGGCTACTATCTTATTGGAATATGAAGAAGACCCAGATATTCCTGATGTTCCGGAAACCCCGGAAACCCCTTCTCTCCCTTTCGGTAGTATCCGTATTAATGAAGTGATGGCTGATCCGAAAGGGCAAACCGCTTTTCCCGAGACGGAATATGTGGAATTACATAATACGACTGAAGAGACGATTTCCTTGAAAGGCTGGATGTTTTTATATGGCGCTAAATCTACGGAACTAACCGCCGCCTCTCTGGAAGCGGATGGATATATCGTGCTTTATCGGTCTGGTAGGGATATACATATTGACGATTCGGGACAAGATATGCCCTTGGATAAATTCCCGGCGTCCTTGGCGAACACGGGGAAGGAGCTTGCGTTATTCGATCCTTCCGGTAAGGAGATCGACCGGATTGCCTATGAGAAAGCGAAAGCCGGTATCGCTTGGGAACGTTCTGAAATCGGTTTTTATTTATCAACGGATGAGCGAGGAGGCACGCCGGGTTCCGCGAACTCTTCTCCTGACGATGAACCAGAAGATCCGGATCGTCCGGACACTCCCCATAAACCGGGTATCCCCACGGACATTATAGTCTTACCCAATGAGATCGTTTTTAATGAGTTGTTGCCGAATCCTTACCCGGAAGGGAGTGAGTATATCGAGCTTTATAATCGTTCGGACCGAGCATTGCCTTTGGCTGGACTGTCTGTTGCTACCCGTAAATCCGATGGTACATTGAGTACGCATTATCCTTTATCTTCTATAGTCTCTCCGGTAGAACCACAAGATTATGCGTTGCTGACTAAAAGTATAGAAGGAGTGAGCGACTTTTATCTGGTATCTTCGCCGGATGCTTTGCATGAATTAAAACTTCCGGTCTTGGCAAATACCTCCGCTACGCTAGTCCTGTTTCGTACAGAAGATGAGGTTATGATCGATGAGATTCGTTATACTTCTAAATGGCATGCTCCATCCGTGAAAAACGAGAAGGGGATTGCCTTGGAGCGGATTAATCCTGATAGCGATACGCAGGATGAGATGAATTGGACCTCGGCTTCGGCCACGGCGGGATACGGTACGCCCGGCTATCGGAATTCCCAATATGGAAAGCAAGATGAAGGCGAGGTCACGGGCATAGAGTCTCCCGTTTATTCTGAGGCAACGAAGGAATATACGATCTCCTACCATCTTGATGAATCCGGCTATACCTGTAGGGCCTGGATATTTGATATCTCCGGAAGGCGTATCAGTGAGGTGGTAAATCATGACTTATTAGGGATAGAAGGTGAATTGGCTTGGAACGGCCTTGCGGTGAATGGTTCCAAGGTGAGAACAGGAGTCTATATTTTCTATGCGGAACTCGTTCATCCTCAAGGAAAAATTGAACGTTATAAAGAAGTTTTCCTAGTGAAATAGAATGGGATGTGAAATATAAATACTATTTTTGTCATGAGTGATTTTGAAAGAAGGAGAGAAAAGAATAAAGAGGCACGAGAGTTAGTGAAGATACGGAGGGAGAATATCGCGAAGTATTTCTTTGACCTGTCAAAGTTGACATTTGCGGCTTTAGTGTTGGGATTAGGTGGAGCTTTCTTTAATATAGGTAATTGGGAAAGGTTATCATATGTTGATACTATACCTTTGATCATTTGGTATATTTTTGGAGTTGGCTTAGTTGCTACCGTATGGTTCGCATATATTGGAAGTTTAATACTTAAAATAGATTAGTATGATAGTAGTGGCTGTGTTTTTTACAATTGTTGCTGCAATAGCAGGGAGTATCTTACTATTTCTTCACACTCCTCGCGGAAAGCGTTGGATAAGAGGTGATTAATAGACCGCTTTATACCACTCAAGATCCTTGTACCACTCATTTAGTTTGGGCAAGGCTTCTTGGGGGATGTAGATAGATAAGCCGCTATATTTATTGACCGGCAGATAGCTTCCATACGGATACGGATAAGCGTAAACCGCCTTGGGTGTAGTAGCCTTGTAAATAACCGCCTTTTCCATGCTCCGCTTGAATGCGTTATATTGCTCTTCCGTGGCCAGACGGCTCACGTAATCATCAAAATCATATAAGGCATGATAATTCGGCGTCAAATACTCCATGATCTGCAATTCGCTAACGGGTACGGCGAAAAGATCTCTTTCCGTCTTATCATGGAATAGGGTACGGCAAGTAGCAGCCAATTCATCCAACTCATCGCTTTTCATGACCGAGATCGTTCCTGCCTCACTTTGATAATACGTATAAAACTTTGTCGCTATCCCCACCACATCAGCTTCTTTCTTGAACATATCCCCCATTATCGATTGATAAGGGAAGCCGTTCGCCAATATCTCCGTTGGCGAGCCGATAATATAATCCGCACATCCCCGGAAAGCGTAAGCTACCTCGGCACACGACATATAACAAGCGTCGAACAAAATAAAATCAAAATGATACTTCGATAAAGCGGAGGCCAAATCATTGATCTCCATGAAATTATTCTTCCCATCCTGCCCGAAAGAACGCAGATAGCTATAGATATCCGAAGGTAGCCATCCCGTTCCGTGACTCCACAGCACCAACCCGTAACTATCCGCCGGATATTCCTTTTGTACCTTGTCGATTATTTGCGTCAGCGTCTCGGTAGAGGCCGAGTTCTGGTTCGAGTCGTAGGTCTCGAGCACGATCTGCCGGATGGTATCCGCTTCCAGCTTTAATTGAAAAAGCTGGGGAGCCTCGTTCTGCTTATCCGTATAGATCAACAAATTGCCGTTGTTTAATCCATCTCGCTCAATCCCTTCCTTTATCGCCCTCAGGTTTTGGCTCACGTATCCACTCAAGCTATTATCCCCCGCGAAATAGATAAGAACCGTACGAGGGGCAGTAGTAGGGATAACGACCTCCTCTTTATCGCAAGCGACAAACGAAAGGAGTGACAGGAAAAAAATCACGATATATTTAGCCTTCATGAGTCATATTCTGGATTTATTTTACAAAGATAACGTTTTTCATTTGAAATCATGGATATTATATAAGTTAACGTACAAATGAACTGATAAATAATATTTATATTTGTACGGTTTTGCCTCTTAAATAAACAAACCTAATGAACCGGGAGATATGAATAAACTATATTTACTGTTAGTATTTCTTTTGTCAACCTTTATGGATATTCAAGGACAGGTCGTGGCCGTGAAGACCAATGTGCTTTATGACGCGATCACTACGCCGAACGTAGGGGCGGAGGTCGCGTTCAACAAGCATTGGTCGGTTGAGGCATCGGGGTATTATAACGGTTGGACATTCTCGAGCGATAAGTCCTTTAAGCATTGGATGATACAACCAGAGGCGCGCTACTGGATACACGAGCGTTTCAACGGACATTTCTTCGGGGTTCATGCCCAGTATATGGATTACGATTTCGCCGGTTTGAAGCTCCTGTATGGGATGGAGAAAAAGAATAGTTATAACGGTAACGCTTATGGCGGCGGTATCTCTTATGGTTATCAGTTATACGTGTCGCCCCGTTGGAACGTGGAGTTCACGGCGGGTTTCGGATACTTGCATTTCGAATATGATAAGTACGCTTTTCCTAGAGGAGATGCGCCTATCGGCAAGTTCCGCAACGAGTATTGGGGATTAACAAAGGCGGGTATCAGTATCGTTTACATCATCAAATAAAGAGATAAATCTATGAAGACATTCATTTATATATGCTTGCTTGTGATCGGCCTTGTTCTTCCGGCAGGAGCGCAGGTGCCTATACAATCTTACCGGGGGCAAGTCTCCGTGAAGCAAAACCGCATCGAGCGGGAGGGCAACTCCTTGCGTCTAGACCTAACGATCAGTGTCTGCGGACTCTCCGTGGGACGATATCAAACGCTGTCCTTGATGCCGATGTTGCGTAGCGACAGAGATTCCGTAGTCATGGCCCCGGTAGTACTAAACGGGGCAAACAAGCAAAAAATGTACGACCGTACCTTAGTTTTCGAAGGCAAGAAAGCCGCCGATGGCGACACTTATACGGTAATCAAGAACACCCCGGAACTGATCCGGGAAATCCCCTATGAACTATCCATTCCATACCACCCATGGATGAAGAACGCCGCTCTGATCTTGGTTGGGGAGTTGGATAATTATGAAGGTGCGCCATTACGAACATTCGTAAACGTATTGACAGAACATTTGGACATTCCGTAAAATAGTTTTTAACGCATTCCGTTATCTTGCAAGTACTGTCGAATAAGCGTAGGCGGTAGACTTGGGTATGGGCTTGTGCCTGCAATGTGTTCTGTATCTTTCGCTATGTTTCAGTCCACAATATCCCAAGAAGCTTGCTACAGTTTTGATGTTTGCCCATCAATAAGAGCTTTCATTTCTGCGCTCTTAATTTCGTGAAATAACTTTTTGAAGTTCGTATCCTCTTTGCTCGATACTTGCTTTGTCTGCGCTGTAAAAGATCTCAATTCATCTGAAAGATCGAATTGTTTCATCTCAACTTTCTCTTCCTTAGCGCATTTTAGGATAAAGCGGTCTACGGCAGGATCGATCATTATTAAGAAATGAGCCTTGTCCGGGTGTTTGTAAAAATATAGGGAGTCCGTATGTCCTATTTCCGCAAATTCGTTGACGTAACTGACCTGTCGTTTGTCTTTATCCACTATTCCAACCGCGAATTTATCCGATAACTTTTCTTTCATCACTTTTACGACGTTGTTACAGCCTTTCTGATGATTATATCCTTTAGCGGTGGGAACCAACGTCTCGATTAGGTTTGTATCGACGTAGCATTCCGGAATTATGTAGAGTTCTGCCATTATCTTAAGAAGGTTTCGGTGTTGAAAAATAGGTCGATGCCATATTCGTACATTTCTTGTACTTCTGTGTCACTGGCTCTTTTCACGAAAGTTTCCCCATTCCTGAAGTCAACTAGGTAAATGGCAAGTTCGTCACTCGGTAATTCCAGAAAGTCGTTAACCACATAAGGACTGTGTGTCGTTATAAAAAACTGGTTTCTGTCCGATTGGATAATATCCTGCGTTACCTTTGATATGAAAGGAGGGTATGAGTGGGCTTCCGGTTCTTCAAAAACTAATGCGGACTCACTGTTACTTTCAATAGCCGCTTTGTAGAAAATCATACGCTGCAGGGTATCGGCTATGGAATGAAATGGAATTAAAAATATCTCTCCCGGTTTCTTTTCTTTCATTACTTTAATCTCCTGGCTATTGGTATCGAAGACATATTTCAAGCCATAGTCGTTGAAAATAGTTCTTAATTCTTCTTTCAACTTGGGCATCATGGAAACGATATTCATCAAATTGCTTCCTCCCGGAGGTAATAGGAAAGGAATCGGTAATTTCTCCTTATCGAATGCTGGTGGATAAAAATAGCATTTGAAAGGGTTTGCCGTTGGAATATCTATATTTTTCTTGGCGGGTATCGTCAAGTTGGAAATAGTAAAAGCTACATCTTGTGCGGGATGAGCCGGATTGGTTTGCGAATAAAGAAGTCCCATGTTATCCATTTTTACTTCTACATTCACCTTGTTCGTTTTCACAGAAATTGGGCTATCTACATGGCCGTCGAAAAATAACTCTGCATCGTTCTCCGTACGGATAAACTGCTGGATGCTTCTTTTCCGGGTATATTTCAAATAGGGCAGACAAAACAAGGACATCGCTTCCAATAGATTACTTTTACCCACATTCGGCTTGCCAATAATCAAGTTGATCCTCCGGCATTGGTCTAAAGTCACATCTTTGATTGACTTGAAGTTGCTTATATGAATATGATTTATGATAGTCTCCATTTTATGACTTTATGTGATTTAAACAGGATTGACAAAGATAATGATTTTTCTATGACTTTATGCGATTTGAGCTGGCTTACTTTGCCAACGAAGTTAACTTACTTTGCGAATTCTAGAAAAGGATTGTTCGTCTTTCGCTGAAAGAAAGTTCTTGCTATTGTTTCTTTCCGAATTAAGGACTATCTTTGGCAGAGTGTCCTATAGTGGATAGCGAATCAAAATCAATTGACTATGAAAACAAAAAAGGAACAAGAGTTTATGAACGAGATGCAAGACAAGTATATCCGTTTCGATTGGGCCATCAAGCGTCTGCTTCGTCAGAAGGCCAATTTCGATGTGCTCGAGGGGTTTCTCACGGTATTCATCGGGGAGAGGATCACGATCGTGGAGCTGCTGGAGAGCGAGGGCAACCAACTGTCTGCGGAAGACAAGTTCAACCGTGTGGACATCAAGGCCCTGAACAGCAAGGGGGAAATCATCATCATAGAGATACAGAACACGCGCGAGCTTTATTACCTCGAACGCATCCTCTACGGTGTCGCGAAGGCGATCACCGAGCATATCTATCTGGGCGAGGCTTACTATAAGGTGAAGAAGATCTATTCGATCAGCATTCTCTATTTCGATATTGGCATCGGCGAGGATTACCTGTACCATGGGCAGAACCAGTTCATTGGCGTTCACTCGAAGGACCGTTTGCTGGTTAACACGAAGGAGCGAGAGGCGATCGTTTCCCGCCTGCCCTCCGAGATCTTCCCCGAATATATCCTAATACGCGTGAACGAGTTCAACAAGGTGGCCGTCACTCCCTTGGAGGAGTGGATGGATTACTTGAAGGACGGCCGTATCCGTCCCGACACGACGGTTCCCGGTTTGGGCGAGGCGCGCGAGAAATTGCGATACTACTCCATGCCCCCCGCCGAGCGTCACGCCTACGATGAGCACTTGAGCGCTATCATGATCCAAAACGACGTACTTGATTCCGCTAAGCTAGAAGGTAGGATCGAGGGTCGTGAAGAAGGTCGTGAAGAAGGTCGAAAGGAGGGCCTAAAGGAGGGTCGTGAGGAAGGATTGGTCGAAGGCCTAGAGCGAACCGCCCAAAGAATGAAAGCCTTAGGCTTCGACTCCGAGATGATCCGGCAAGTAACCGGTCTTGGTTCGGGTGAATATGATTGAGTCTTATTGCTTTTCTTTCATCACTTTGTTTTGCTTACTGAGAAAGGTTTAGTCTCATGGCTAACTAAATAATCCAAAATCATCTACCATATCTACCACTGCATGTATAAATAATTGATTATAATTAATTTATCGAGTGGTGGTAGATGCTTGCCATCTACCACTATCAGTTTGTATCTACCACCATTTGCTATTTCTCAACCACTAAATACAGCTGTCCCCCTTACTCACCAACCGCATCATTAGCCCTAACGCATCGCCCGTTGCGCAACGGTATGCCGGCATACCGGCTACTTGATTATTTTAGGCTTTGTAAACCAGTCACCTGCTTTATAAATAAGACGCTAAGTAGTCAACTAAAAACGTTAACATACAGATGGTTATAGTTTTTGTGGTATAAAACAAGAGTTTTCCGGTATGAAAACTCTTGTTTCCCTTGGAAGAAACTCTTGTTTTGTGCTTACGAAACTTTAGTTTTCCTTAGGAGAAACTATTCTCAAAGGAAACTTATTAGCCATATCGCTTTGTCCATCGATAGCCACTCTGCCAAGCGTTAAATACCGGCTCCTCATTTATTCCCATATGTCCGAAAAAACTGACGGATCAATGTTTTTCGAAAATAACACGTTTTCTCATCCAAAGTAAAGAAAAAGCGCAAATATCAAGTATAAGTGGTAGATGATGAATGATAATTGTAGATGTTTGGATATCTACAACCAATAGGTAATGTTCTTATTGATAAAGTGGTATATGATATAGTGGCAGATATGGTAGATGTTTTCATAAAATCAATATTAGTAAGTAGCTGATTCATCCACGGACTATTTCGCATGAGCCGTTAATTCCCTACCTCGCAAAAATAAGTGACCTGTATCCATTGGCCCTTGTGAAAGTGGATAAGTTGCAATTGTCGAGATTTTAGTGTGGGATAATACTTTTAACGCTCTTGGTTAACTTATGCCCTTCTTCAGTGACCCAATGCGGCTATATGTGTTGCCTGATGCAACCTTTTGCGTTGGCTTTTGTGACCTATTGTGTGTGAAAAGGGGGCTTTTTGAAGTGGAAAAGGCTGTTTGTGGCTATCTTTTTCTCGCTGTTTTGCGATTCTGGAGGAATGGGTTTGTCACGATATGTGTTGTGTATCGAACAAAAAGGTGGATTATTATTTGTTTAGATAATGGGACGTTTTTTGTGGTTGTTTCAGAATGTCGTAGAAGAGTATACTTTTTATTACATTAAATAAGCCGAGAGTTTTTCTCCCGGCTTATTTAATACTTTAAAAGAATTGTATTTAGTTTTACTATTCTATTGCTGTCCAACCTGTAACCTTAGAGTCAACACTTACATCAGTTAAGGATATCTCTATAGTATATACATATTGTTTATTCATGGCCCATGCAGTTGGTTCAGTAGCTATTTGTTTAGTTACTGTGTTTGTAATAGTAGTACTCTCTCCTGAAAGATTTGTATCCTTTGTAACGACATCATAGGTGATAGTAATACTAGCTTCTTTGCCAGTTGTAGTTGATAATGTTTGGGGAACCATCAAGAAACTTGCTCCGCTTGTGATATCAATAGCAGTTGTTCCATTTGCAGTGGCCAAACTAGTATTAGTGAGAGTTATTGTATACGTTACTCCATTGCTCGCATTACCCCATCCCCAGCTAGGAGTTGATCCTGTATATTTTAATGTGTTTGTATTGTATATATTATTTAAAGTGATGCTTTTTATATTTACAGTTGTTTCGCTATTTAGGGCTTTTTGCATTTGAGCCTTAATATTAACTTTCGATAGGGCATGAGCAAAGTCGAACTCGATTTTCGTTTCACTTGCTGGTTTTTCTTTGTTCAGCAAAGTAGAATACATAAGGTCAACTTGTTCAGTGGCTTTATCTTGAACCACAAATTTGATATCGGGGAAACCTTTTGAGGCATTGGTATATGCCGTCTCAGCTCCTGTATTTTGGAATGTCATACCAGTCTTTGTGGTAGGGTAGTATGCAAAAAATGTGATTTTCTCTCCACTTGTGTTAGGCCAATACTTTACAGGGTTGTATGTCCATCCTGCTGTTTCTTTTTTAATGGATTGATCATACATGAAATTAGGAGTGTCAGCTGTATTGTCGTAATTCTCTGATTTTGTATAGAATGCAAATACTCCAAATGTATCATTATCTGTAAATTCTGATTTCTCTAACGCCTTCGTCTGTTTCCCCACATAAGTCCCGAAATTAATCGCATTATCACTTTTTGCTACCAATGTGTCAATCTCATCTTCGCCTGAGCAGCCAGCCAATACTACTAGGCTTAATGCTGCGATGAATAAATTTGTCTTCATAATGCTTAGTCTTTTAATGTTGTTTTATGTTGTTACTATTTATCATTCTATAGTTATGCGGGGATTACGATATTCGTCTCATCTCCCCAATTGTCTACACTTGCGTCGAATCCCCCTTCGCCTCCATTATTTTCCGGCTCCACATTCGGCAGTTCCAGCGGAATATCCTCGGGAGTTTCCTCCATATCCGGATCAGCCCCGGTACCGAGTGCCACTTCAACCTCTTTCGTATCATTATTAATAGAGGCGCGTTGGGTCACGTTATACTGTTTCGTAATCACCGTCTTGTTATCGACCAATAGGATTGATAACGTAAGTAAATTACCGGTCTCATCCGTGGCTTTCGATGTAATACCCGGCGTACCGAGTGTTAGGAAAGAGCCGGATAAGATACCGTCGGTCGTGGAATTCTCGTGAAAGGTTTTTTCTGTGAAGTCCACTAGTTGCGTTGCCATGCTATTTCCGGTCTTGCCATCCGCTATCCAATATGTATCTGCCATCCCTTTGATCGATCCCCTTGCTTTCCGGACATTGTGCAATCCTTTTATCTGCAAAGACAAATGGGTCGTAAAGATTACCTTTGTGGGTTGGCAAGCTAAGGAAAACTCTTTTCCCTCTTTCAGACTCGCCCGTATCATCTCTTGCGTAACCTCGAAACCTTCTAATGTAGCTACTGCGAAAGGTTCCGGGTCGTAGATTAACTGTTCTCCCTCTGTGGGCGTATACCAATCGCTTTCCGTTGTTTTCATCACGATCCGTAGGGTGTTATATTGATCTTGCCCCTCGATCGTAAGATAACTGTATTCTTCAGCCGCCTGATTAAATATCACTACGTTATAGATCCCTTTCTTTAATTGTACCTTGTCTCCTGTAACCATGTTGGTTAGAAAACGACTTGGCTCTCCTCCTTCAACGGGGTAAAAAAGTGCGGTCATACCATCCAACTCAATGCCACAAGGACTCCAGTTTATATCGAGGCGTACAGCGCAACGGTCTACATACTCGCCGATCATTGTCTCTTTCGAGCATCCCGCTAATCCAAGGATGAGCGAGAATAAGATGATAAATAATCGGCATTCTTTCATCGGATACTTGTTTTCGTTAGCCCGTTGATATTGCTCGCGATCTCTTTCTTATTATTACTTAAGCTCAAAGAACTATCCTTTGATAGAAAAACAGGCGACAAAGTCAATACCTTATGGCTTTTTATATCTGCCTTTATCTCCTCTAAACGGATTGAAGCGACATATAATGGGATTGCCTCCTCTTGACGTGCTTTCTCATTCCCTATTGAGGAAAGATACGCTTCCGCCTCCTCGAACCTTGACATATTGCGAAAATCTATGTTTTTCGCGTCGTAATTAAAAATCAATACATTGTATTTATCCGGTGGTAAGAATAGGGTGATGCCCTTTGCGTCTCCATCTGTCTGTATCATCGGTCCGCCCTCCGACGGGTAGATGCAATAACGAAGTTTCTCCGGTGCCGAAAAACCGGGTACCACGCTGTCCCAACGAAGGGTGTAAGTGATGTAGCCCGTACCTACTTTTTCCGGTTCCTCAGATCTCTCGCAACTACATTCCAGCACCATGCCGATAATGAATAAAACTGCGATCGTGACCTTTAAGATAATACTTGTCTTATTGTACCTATACATTTTATTTTTCTTTGAAAATCAATTATGATTGACCTTCTGGACGCAAATGTATAGGTAATGCTAAAGGGGAGAATTGTTATTTTTGTCCAAAGAGTTGCAAAAGTTGAGAGATTTTAAAAAAATCATTGAATATTATGTATTTTCATCCTTTAGAGAACGGACAGAGCGGGGAGATTGGCCGAAATTAGCCCTGCAGAAGTGCGAGAAGTTAGAAAGCGATTCAAAACCATACTTGTAACAAATCTCGGATATGGAAAGCTCGGTCATGATAAGGTCATTGTGGATGTCTTGGCATTTGCGTTTCAGCATCCATTGGTAGGCGGGCTCTCCGAACGTATCCTTGAAGATACGGCGGAAGGTGGGTACACTGTAGCCTCCCAATTGGGCGAAGGTCTCCACGTCTTTCGCCTTTTGGTAGTTCTGCATCACGAAATACTGGAAGCTGTGGCTATACCGGTAAATCGGGGCGTAAAAGGCGGCTAGCTCCTTGATGGGGTAGTAGCAGTTCAGCAAGTAGACCATCTCCGAGCGTTTGGCTTGCATCAGTCCGGAGCATCTTAAATCATCGTTGAGGTAGAGCTTCATGCCCTCGATGAAGAGTTGTATCGGCGGGACCATCGTCATGACGATGGGCTGCTGGCGTTCGTTCTCCACGATGGAGATGCCTTTATTGAAACGGTTGTCGCATATGTTTTGCGGACGCTCGAAGAGATAGATGATACATTCGGTGTAGTCGAGTACCTTGCATTCCACTTTCGAGCCGATCGGTTGCAATACGAACTGTCCGCCCCGGAACGTAGTGTCCGGGTGCTCCTCGCTGTTCAGCCAGATCTCTCCCTTGATCAGGAAGAATACCATGTTCTGCATGCATCTTGTCTGAGGGATCACGTACCCTTTCGGATAAAGACGATACTTGAATATATCCCTCTGGTAGAAACCACAAGAGGAACAATCGGTATATTTGGTGCAGCGATGGTCGGTTAACATAATTGGTGTCTTTATAATTTTACTTTCTTTGTCTTGCCCTCGCTCTCGTTGTGAAAGCGATCTACGGCGGTCACTACATAGCGATATTTTACCTTACCTTTCTCGTAAGGCATCAAGTAGCCGGTTTCCCGGGTGATAGCCACGATCTTCGAGGGATCGCTCGTGTCTATTGGCTCTTTGTCGTTAAAGCGATAAACCACGAAATAAGAGGCTAGCTCCGGATTCGTGGGGCTTTGCTCCGCTTTCCAGTGCAAGAGGAAGCCCTTGGGCGTCCATTCGGTCTTTAGCTTGCTTACGTCTTTTGGCGGACGGTTATGCATATGGGTATAGGCCGGGATAAGGGCCGGGTAACGGTGGTAGTTCCGCCGTAGGCTGTCGGCTACGCCCTTGTTGTTCCATAGAATCTCGTTGGCGGGCCAGAAGCAATTGCCGCTCACGTGCGGCAAGGCACGCTCGTAACGCATCTTGCGGGTTAATTGGTCCGCTTTCATGGTGCGGGCCACGTCTTGCCCGATATATAAATGACCTCCGTTGGCGTTTTTGTCCCACCATTTGATAAGCGTGATGTAATCCGCCGCCGGGTGTCCGATCTCCCAATAGATCTGGGGGATGTTATAATCGATCCAACCTTGCTGTACCCAATAGGTGATATCGGCGTAGAGGTCGTCGTAGTTTTGCAGGCCGTTGGTATTGCTACCCGATCCGTCCGCGGTACTTTTCTTGTTGCGGTAGATGCCGAAGGGACTGATACCGAAGCGTACCCAAGGCTTGGTGAGCAGGATGGTACGTTTCAATTCCCGGATCAGGGTATTCACGTTCTCCCGGCGCCAATCGTTCCTTTGCGCCTCGCTGTATCCTTTTCGCAAGCCGTATTTCCGGAAGCTGTTATCATCAGGGAAAGGCATACCCGCTACGGGATAGGGATAGAAATAATCGTCCATATGGATAGCGTCCACGTCGTAACGGCCGACGATATCACGCACTACCCGGCAGATAAACTGACGGCTTTCCGGCAATCCCGGGTCGAAAAGGATTTGTTTATTATAAGTGACAAACCATTCGGGATGCTTATGATAGATGTGGGAATCGGCGAAACGGGTGTTTCCCGCCGTGCTCGCCCGGTAAGGATTCAACCAAGCGTGAAACTCCATGTTCCGTTTATGGCATTCTTGGATTAGGAAGGCCATCGGGTCGAACTCACCTGCCGGGGCTACGCCCTGCTCTCCGGTGAAGAAGCGACTCCACGGCTCGATATCGGATTTATAGAAAGCGTCCGCCTCGGGGCGCACCTGAAAGATGATGGCGTTGATGCCGCATGCTTGCAGGTAATTAAGCTTGCGGATGAAGTCTTTTTTCATCCGGGCGGGAGTCATATCCTTGTATTCGCCTTGAAAAGCGGTCTGTATCCATGCTCCCCTAAACTCTCGCTTGGCCTCCTTGCCCGTACTCGTAGCCGGACGAGGCTTCTCGCGAACCGTAGAACATGAGGTTATCGCACAAAAGAGAATCGCTACTAAGAAGCGAAAATATTTAATATACATGGGTGCCTTGCTGTGTTTGTCTATGAAATTTTCAACAAATGTAGAAGATTCCCTGTAAATATGAAATATTTCACCCTTGTTATTTTATTTACTTGGCAGTAGAGACGAGGCACACCCTGTCTAACTGTGTGAATTAGTTCGATGAAGATAGGGCAGAATCGGTTAGTTTTGGCTATCTTTGCGTTAAAGAAAAAGATAAAGGTAATATGTCTGAGAGCAATTCGATTTTCATCAAGGGGGCACGTGTCAACAACTTGAAAAATATAGATGTAGAGATTCCGAGGGACAAGCTGGTGGTGATAACCGGGCTGTCGGGGAGTGGAAAATCATCGTTGGCGTTCGATACCCTTTATGCGGAGGGACAGCGCCGGTATGTAGAGAGTTTATCCGCTTACGCCCGCCAGTTCTTGGGAAGGATGAGTAAGCCGGAATGCGACTATATTAAGGGAATACCGCCCGCTATCGCTATCGAGCAGAAGGTGAATACCCGTAATCCGCGTTCCACAGTCGGTACATCTACCGAGATTTATGAGTATTTACGCTTGTTATATGCTCGCGTCGGGAAGACGATATCGCCAGTTTCTGGCACCGAGGTGAAAAAACATCAGGTGAGCGATATTATCAAGGAGGTCATGCGATATCCCGAAGGGACTCGTTTTGCCGTATTCGCTCCGGTTGTCTTGCCGGAAGGCCGGGATATGAAGGAGCAGCTGGAGATCTTGCGGAAAGAAGGATATGCCCGTCTGTCGGTGAATGATACGGTATATCGTATCTCGGAGGTACTGGCGAGCGAGGAGTTGCTGTCTTACCCGATCGAGTTGTTGGTGGACCGCCTGACGGTATCGGACGATAAGACCTTGAAAAGCCGTTTGGCAGACTCGGCCGAGACCGCTTTCTTTGAGGGCCATGGTACCTGTTTGATCCGTATTTATACGGAGGAAGGGGTAGTCGTGAAGGAATTTTCGAAGAAGTTCGAGGCGGATGGCATGATATTCGAGGAGCCTACCGATATGATGTTTAGCTTTAATAATCCGTTGGGCGCTTGTCCGACTTGTGAGGGGTTCGGTAAGGTGCTGGGTATCGATGAGAATCTGGTGGTGCCTGATAAAAGCTTGTCTGTCTACCAAGGAGCCGTGGTTTGCTGGAAAGGTGAGGTGATGGGGGAATGGCTGAAAGACTTTATCATGAAGAGCGAGAAATATAACTTCCCGATCCACCGCCCGTATTACGACCTGACACAGAAAGAGAAGGATTTGTTGTGGCATGGGGCGAGAGGTTTACACGGCATCGACGATTTCTTTAAGTTCGTGGAAGAGAATCTTTATAAGATACAATACAGGGTGATGCAAGCCCGCTATCGGGGAAAGACGACTTGCCCGGTTTGTAAGGGGAGCCGCTTGAGGCCGGAAGCGCTGTATGTGCAAGTGGGCGGTAAGAATATCGCCGAGCTGGTGACGATGCCGGTTTCGGAGGCAAAGGTTTTCTTTGATCAGCTGGAACTGGACGAGACGGATGCGGCGATCGCTAAACGTTTGCTCACGGAAATCAATAATCGCTTGCAATTCTTACTGGATGTGGGGTTGGGTTATCTGGCTTTAGATCGCCTCTCGGCCTCTTTATCCGGAGGAGAGAGCCAACGTATCAATCTGGCTACCTCGTTGGGTAGTAGCTTGGTGGGTTCGTTGTATATTTTGGATGAGCCGAGTATCGGTCTGCATTCCCGGGATACGGATTTGTTGATCAAGGTATTGCGACAGTTGCAAGCCTTGGGGAATACCGTGGTCGTGGTGGAGCATGATGAGGAGATTATCCGTGCGGCGGATTATATCATCGATATCGGTCCGAAAGCAGGGCGTTTGGGGGGCGAGGTCGTTTATCAAGGCGATGTGAATAACCTCCGGAAATGTACCGATAGCCACACGGTACGTTATTTGACGGGAGAGGATCAGATCGAGATCCCGCCTTATCGCCGTCCGTGGAATAATTATATAGAAGTGACAGGGGCTCGGAAGAATAACTTAAAGGGCGTGGACGTGAAGTTTCCTTTGAACGTGATGACGGTGGTTACCGGCGTGAGCGGTTCGGGTAAAAGTTCCTTGGTTCGTGATATTTTCTACGAGGGCGTGAAACGCCATTTGGATGATGCCGCCCGTCTGACCGTAGATTGCTCCGGTATCAGTGGAGATTTGAATATGATTCAGGCGATCGAGTTCGTAGATCAGAACTCGATCGGAAAGAGTTCTCGCTCGAACCCCGTGACGTATATCGGTGCTTACGACGAGATCCGTAAACTATTCGGCGAGCAGCCTTTAGCGAAGCAGATGGGATATAACGCCGCTTATTTTTCCTTTAATAAAGAAGGAGGTCGCTGCGAGGAATGTAAGGGCGAGGGCAAAATCACGGTAGAGATGCAGTTTATGGCGGATATCACCTTGGAATGCGAGGCTTGCCACGGCAAACGCTTCAAGCAGGATGTATTGGATGTAGAGTATCAAGGCGCTAACATATACGATGTATTGGAAATGACCGTGAATCAAGCGATCGAGTTCTTCGAGAAAGGTTCCGGCTCCCAAGAAAAGAAGATCGTGAAACGCTTGAAACCGCTGCAAGACGTGGGCTTGGGCTATATCAAGCTGGGACAGACTTCCTCCACTTTATCCGGTGGTGAGAACCAACGTGTGAAACTGGCTTATTACTTAGGCCAAGAGAAGCAGCAACCTACCTTGTTCGTTTTCGACGAGCCTACGACCGGTTTACATTTTCATGATATCAAGACTTTGTTGAAAGCTTTCAATGCCTTGATCGAGAAAGGTCACTCCGTGGTAATTATCGAGCATAATATGGATGTGATCAAATGTGCGGATTATGTGATCGATTTAGGACCGGAAGGCGGAAAGGCCGGCGGGCAGCTGGTTTGTGCCGGTACACCGGAGGAGATAGCGGCTTGCGAGGCATCCTATACCGGAAGGTTTTTAAGGGATAAGTTATAAAGAGACGATATAAAGACAAATGTAAATAGCTCCTGCCCGAATATTCGGATAGGAGCTATTTCTTTTAAGAAGAATGGGAGCATTCCCATTAATATCCTGGGTTTTGCTCGATGATTCCATTTTTCGCAAGGTCTATAACCGCTTGCGGTATCGGGCCGTATTCGTGGGTCCCTTTGATGAAACGGGCATTTTGGAGATGAGAGCGGAATGTCTTCTCATGCTCGAAATAAGTATTCATCACGTCTGAGGCGATTCCCCAACGGACTAGATCAAAGAAACGTTCACCTTCTAAGGCGAATTCCAGACGTCGTTCGGTACGTAAGGCTCGGATCGCCTCCTCTTTGTCGGAAAATGACGGATATAATCCGATCCGGTATTTGGCGGCATCCGCTGTCCCGTCAGCGGTTTTTACGGTCTGGCTGTTCATGGCACGCTCGCGAACTTGGTTGATGTATTTCAATCCGGTAGCCAAATCGCCTAGTTCGATAGCAGCTTCGGCACGCCACAATAACACGTCCGCATATCGAATAATATAAACATTCAATGCGTTTACGTATGGCCAGATAGCCAAATAGTAACTTGAGTTCTTGGAGACAATACGTTTTTTCGGGCTATACGGACCGTAAACCGTAGCCTCACGAGGAGTCCAGTCATAGAGTTGGACATCTAGGAACATGATTCCGGGGCGGGCTACTGTGTGGTCTAGGCGGGTGTCTACATAATCATTTTCCGAAACGTCTATGCCGTCTTCCAAAGGCAAGCCGTTGGAGTCGGTCTTATAAGCGTTTACTAGGTTTTGGGAAGGACGAAGGAAACCATAGTTGGGATAAGGGCCTCCCGGAGGTAACAAACGGTCGCCCGGATTTCCGTTGTAGTTGTTCGGGGAGCCATCGTTGATAGAGGCTTGGACTGAAAATAAAATTTCAGAGCAGTTGTCATTTTCCGGCAAGAAGATATTCCGGAAGTCGGGGAGTAGCTGGTATTTGCCGGAATTGATCACCTCATCCGTCGCTGTAGCGCATTCCTGCCATTTGCCTTGGAACAAGTAAACTTTAGCCATATAAGCCCGGGCCGTCATCTTACATGGACGTGCCACATCCGGCTGGGAATCCGGGAGACCTTCGTAGGCGGCCTTAAAATCATTCAGTATCTTCTCCCATAATTGATCGGATGTATACTCCTTATTCGAGATAGAGGCGAACGCGGAAGGATCGCTGACACTCTCGTCGAAATATGGGATCTGGTTATAGATGATCTTTAAGTTGAAATAGAAATGGGCACGCAGGAAACGCATCTCGGCGATACGGGTCTCCTTTTTATCATAATCGCTGCCTTTGAGGATACGGATCGCTTGGTTACAGCGGTTCACGCCCTCGTATAAGGCTAGCCATTTCCGATTGTAATCTTGAATAGTCGGGTCGATATGGAAGATTTCCATTAAGTGAACCGGGTTTTGGTCTCCCGTACCACCTCCGCCTTTGTAGGTATCGTCTGAGATCACATCGCCAAATTGCCAGTTGGAGCATCCTGAATTCAAGCCGGAGCTGGCATCGTCCATCTGCCCGTCTAGGATGGAATAGGCGGAGATAATCAATCCCTCGATGTTATTGGGATCTTGTGCTTGTTCGGGAGTCAGTTCGCCTACAGGTGTCTCTTCCAGAAAATCGCTGCATGATGTCAATGCGAATACGGCACAGGCCGCTATAATCATTTTCTTCATATTCTTGTTTGTTGTTGTTTGATGATTAAAAACTTACGTTTACTCCAAAGGTGAAGGTGCGGGATAACGGATAGATGCCGCGGTCCACACCCATATCTAGGTTACGGTAGTCACTGGAGTAACTTTGCAATCCCACTTCCGGATCGATACCGTCGTATCCGGTGATCGTGAATAAGTTGGTTGCTTGCGCATAGATATACAAGCTATTGAACTTAATCTTGGATAGGATGGACTGAGGTACGGAATAACCGATTTTCATGTTCTTTAAGCGAACGAAAGAGGCGTCTTGCACATAGTAGGACGAGGGCCGGATGTTATTGTTCGGATCGTCCATGGTGACACGGGGTATATCCGTATTCGTGTTGGTCGGTGTCCATGCGTTAACGACACGGCTGTTTTTGTTGTATTGCGATTGATTGTAGAAATCACCCACATAACGGGTCAAGTCGTATACATCGTTTCCGAACATTCCCTGAAAGAATAGACTGAGGTCAAAATTATGGAAGTTGACTCCTAATGTAAGGCCTGCTGTGACATCGGGGAGCGGGTTACCGATATAGTCACGGTCGTTACCGTCTATTACGCCATCTCCGTTTACGTCTACGAACTTGATATCACCCGGTTTTGCGTTGGGTTGGAGTAGTTCGCCTTTATTATTGGTATATGATTTGATCTCCGCCTCGCTCTGGAATAAACCGTCTTCTTTATAAGCGTAGAAAGAGCCGATTGGTTGTCCGATGGCGGAACGAGAAACCTCTTGGTCGAAGTTGAGGGAGTGAATCACGCTGGTAGGCAGTCCGATATAGGAGACATCACCGTCTAATTCCGTCATCTTGTTTTTGATAGCGGACATATTGAAGGCGACATTGAACCCGAAATCTTTATTGATGCTCTTATTGTAGCTGACCTCAGCTTCGAAACCCCGGTTACGCATTTTCCCGACATTGTCCCATACCGTTTGGTTCGTACCCCCCACGGTACCGATCAAGGGACGCTCCCATAATAAGTCCTTGGTATCTTTGTTAAACCAATCCAGCACAACGGTTAGGCTGTTATCTAGGAAGCCTAGATCCAGCCCGACATTAGTTTGCGTGGTGGTCTCCCATTTCAAGTTTGCGTTACCGTAACGGGTTTGGGTGTATCCGGTTGTCACGGAACTTTGGCTACCGTCGATCGGATAGTTGGAGTGGTTCGGATTACTCATGTAAGAATCGATCGTAGAATAAGCCGGGATATCAGAGTTGCCGTTTTGTCCCCAACCTATGCGGACTTTCATGTTGCTGATAGCCGGAATATCATAAAACTGTTCGCTACTGATACGCCAGCCTGCGGAGACAGCCGGGAAATTACCCCATTTATTGTTACCAAGTTTAGAAGATCCGTCACGTCGGAACGTGGCTGCGAATAAGTAGCGGTTGTCGAAATTATAATCAATTTTACCGAAATAAGACATCATCTTGGAAGTAAAGGCAGAACCTGCGTTCTTCTGGGAGCCACTATCGCCCGCATCGAGGAAATGGAAGTTATCGTCATCCGAGGCAAAGCCTTCACGGGAGGCGGAGAAGTATTCCTCTTGATAACGGTTTGTCTCGATACCTAATAAGGCTCCGATCGTATGTTTATCGAATGTCCGTAAATAGTTTAACGTGTTCGTGAATACCCAATTGAAGTTCCAACGGTTTTGCGTGCTCAACGTACTCAAGGGTTGCTGGGTGTTCAATTCGTTGTATTTGGCCTTGAAGCTTCGTTTATACAGGTTTTTATAATCCGCTCCGAAGTTGGTCTTGAAATAAAGTCCCTCTAGGATATTCAGTTCGGCGAATAGATTACCGAATAGACGGGTGGTACGATCTTTATTATCCTTATTACGGTATAATTCGCCTAACGGGTTGGAGATGTCGGCGATCGGGTTGCTGCCGAAATTCCCGTCCAGATCGTAAACAGGGGTAATGGATACGGTCTTATAGGCGTTGTATAACATACCTCCCAGTGCGGCGTTATTGGTGACCGAGGTTCCCCACGCATGTGATAATGTGGCGTTCTCACCGATTTTCAAACGATCGTTGAAGAGCTTGAACTCATTGTTGAAACGTCCGGATATACGTTTGAAACCAGTATATTTCATAAGACCGTCTTGGTTGAAATAGCCTAGGGAGAACAAGTGGCTGCTAACTTTATCTGCTTTCGCCAGAGAGAGGTTATAGGATTGGACCATGGCTTTTTGCATGATCTCGTCAACCCAATCCACGTCTCCCGAGGGAAGGCGGTGATCTGCGTCAAGGAATTCCGGAATTACGGCGGTCTCGCCGGAGCCATACACGTCGCTTACTGGTGATTTCCCGTCGTTACGCTGTGCCTGCCATAATAAGTCGCCATATTCTTGGGCGTTTAGCATACGCATCTGTTTTGCCGAGGTTTGTACACCCACGTAAGCGTCTAGGTTTACCCGGAAAGTACCTTCCTTCCCTTTTTTTGTACTGATGATAACCACGCCGTTTGCCGCACGTGCGCCATAGATGGAAGCAGAAGAAGCATCTTTCAATACCTGCATACTTTCGATATCATTCGGGTTGAGAAAATTGATGCCGCCCTCTACTGGCACGCCATCGATGATATAAAGCGGATCATTGTTACGGATCGTGCTGAAACCGCGTACACGTACCGCTACGCCTCCTCCGGGCATATTATCCGGGATTACGTTTACGCCGGACAATTTACCTTGCATCATTTGATCTACACTGGATACCGGGGTATCTTTCAGGTCGCCTACCTCCAGTACGGAAACAGCACCGGTAAGGTCTTTTTTCTTCTGTACACTATAACCTACCACGATAACCTCGTCTAGGTTCTGGGTGTCATCCTGCAATTGGATCGTGAGGGGAGAACCATTCCCGGCTGGAATCTCCTTGGTGTTATAACCGATATAAGTAACGACCAATATGCTTTGCTTGTTTTGCAGCGAGAGAGAAAATTTGCCGTCAAAATCGGTTACGGCTCCATTTGTAGTCCCTTTCTCAATCACGTTAGCCCCGATAATTGGTTCTCCGTTCGTATCGGTGACTACGCCACTTACCGTGA
This sequence comes from Parabacteroides sp. AF19-14, assembly GCF_003635485.1. Lineage (NCBI taxonomy): Bacteria > Pseudomonadati > Bacteroidota > Bacteroidia > Bacteroidales > Tannerellaceae > Parabacteroides > Parabacteroides sp. AF19-14. Next base: position 70,122 of record NZ_QTMJ01000019.1, read on the forward strand.
ATGTCTGTTGAGTGATCGTCATTCGTCCAGTAACGTTTGGCAGATCCTCCGCCGGTGCCGCATTGATTGGCTGTAAGTATGCTACGCCTAGCAAAAGAGCGGGAATCGCCATCGTAAAGTAATTTCTGTTGTCCATCCTTTTGTCCTTAAAATATATTAGAATTAATCTATTTTTTCAGAACGCAAAGGACGTGTGATTATATTACGATGATATGTCTATGTTATTAAAAATATGTTCACGATTGTATTGCCTTTCAGGGATATGACGATTAGGCTACGATTACAAAAATGATATTGGCTGTCTTTTGCGTATTGGTTAATGACGTTTTAGTACTAGTGAATAAAATGTAAGAATTATGAAAGTAACTCATTTTAAGAAAGTAAGCGAAACAAGTGGTGTGTGTGTCCTGTTAAGATTGTACTTATTTATAATCGAATAATTTATACTGTGCGTAGTCTTTACGAGACATTCAAGTAGCCTGTGAAGGCGAAAAAGCAGTAATATTAATACTAGTGTAATAAAATAAAGTTCATTCAGCCTGTTCTTCTGTGAAGAAAAACAGGCTGTGTTTTTATTGCTTGGCAGGATCATCGTCTTTATTCCACTTATCTCGCATTCTCAGACGTTTGACTTGCAGATAGCGTAGAAGGATGATGATGACGAGCGTAGCGCCGATCATCAAGAAATATTCGGTATAATTGTTTCCGGGATTGTTTCCCGGCCAGCCGATGATACTCATTACGATTAAGTAAACAAGTAAGGCAATTGTTGTGATATTGATCTTCTTCATATTCGTTTTATTCTAAAAACAGGGCAAAGATATAAGATTGTTTCGGGCTTTAGGAGGTTAAAACGCATTTGTACTGTGCCCGATAATGTTCTGTTTGAATAATTAAGATATATAAACCTTGTGGGAGGGGAATCGGGAGGATAGGGTTCCCTGCCTGTACCGCTTGCGTGAATACTAATATGCCTGCCGGAGTAAACAGTTCGACTTTACCGGGGGATGGAAGATTAGTAATGAATAAAGTCTTGTTCTCTAGCTGATAGCTTAATTCCGGAAATGAAAAGGCTTGATTGGAAACAGGGGAATCTTGTCGGGCTTGAGGTTCCGATGTCGGGAAAGATATGGGTGCGTTCGTTGATAATAATTTATAATTGGCTGGTTCGGATGTATTATATACAGATAGGCTGGTACTTTTATGCGCTTTGACAAAGAAAGCGGAGAATGGAGGGATGGCGAAATCGCTACCGATCACGTAGGGTTGGTAGGTGGAGCCGTCATATATATAAATGTATCCGTCTAAGGCCGAGTTTGATTCTATTTGACTAAGAGCTAAAGGAGCCGGCAGAGGATTACCGCATAGATACCAGCCGTTGTGATTCTGGTTCTGGCTTTGGTTGTTAATGCTTACCGGAATAGAGGCTTGACCGTTTTTTCCGAAATCTATAGGGATATCTTTTGCTTTCGAGGAGAAACGAAGGTTCTGACGATCGGCGGAAGCGTCAATAGCGATCAGGTATCCCTTGTTCTTCTTGAAGATGGGCTGGGATGTATTGATTATTGTTCGTGGTATGACTTCCCAGTTGTTGGAAGGGCTTTGTGAATTAGCTCGCTTTTCTCCGTTATAGGTTTGTACGTAAAAGTAATTACCGTTTGTATCGCTTTTGTCATCACCCAGTTGGAAATCCGGGTCTATGCCGGAAGCGAATACATCGAAGGGGAAGGAGATAAAATACCATTTGCCTTTTTGAGCGAAGGTCTTCTCGATTGTTATTTTGCCGGAGATGTTAATAGTTCCAAACGATCGCAAGGTGGAGGAAGACGCCAAGATACCATCATTAGGATAGATGGTAAGGTTATTTGCGGATAGATTTCCGGTTGGTAAAATATGGATATTTCCATTGCCAATAAAGATATCTTTACAGCTGATATTTGTATTTATGGAGATATTGCCGTTAATCAAGGCGTTGCGGTGACGGTAGGCGGGTAGGTGGCTCCAGCGATCCTCATGGTTCCAATTGCTGTTTCCGGTAAATAGGGAATAGGTAGGAATCATGCCGTGTGCGTAAACGCTGTCTACATAATAATAGCCGTTTTTGGTATTGGCGGCCGGTGTGGGGACGATAATATCCAATCCCGGGGGATTGCTGCCTATATCCGTCTTTTCGAATGAAGCAGTAGCATCGTCTTTATTTAAAGTTATGATCGACACATATTCTGGTTTGTTAGGGCGGTAAGTCTTAACTTGCATCTTTTCTCCGAGCATTAAATGGATGCCCCCTTTCCGTATACTGATTTTTATATCTTGATGATCTGTTAACGTGAAATGCTCGAAAGCCACTTGCGTATTCATTGGCATTCGTAACCCGTAGTTTCCGTGGCTGTTAGGAATATCTTTCACGCCGGAGATATCTTCAATAAGGGCTTCACCTGTAATGGCATAATCCCAATTATCAGAAGCAAGTCCCTCAAATGTCTGCATCCGAAACGTATCTCGAATAGATATATTTGCGTTACTTTGCACAAAGCTTTCCCATGTAGACGGATTTGAAACTTGTGACTGAATAAATTGTTGTACGAATAGGAATGCCGTACAAGCGACAACGCATCTGGATAGATGCCAAATTCTCTTTTTCATAGCTAAGTTGATTTATATTTGTAAATATGTTCGCAAATATACGTAAATAATTGAAATAATATATCTTTGTGGCATGAAAGAATTTATCATATCTGAGGCACAGACCGAGAAGGCCGTTTTGGTGGGTTTGGTTACCCCTGAGCAAAATGAGCAAAAAGTTAAGGAATATCTGGACGAATTGGCTTTCTTGGCCGATACGGCAGGGGTGGATGCGGTAAAGCGTTTTACCCAGAAAATGGATTACCCGAATTCCGTCACTTTTGTCGGGACCGGTAAATTGCAGGAAATTAAGGAGTATGTGGTAGAGAATGAAATTGGCTTGGTGATCTTTGATGATGAGCTGAGTCCGAAGCAACTCCGTAATATTGAGAAAGAATTGCAGGTGAAAATCTTGGATCGTACGAGCTTGATCTTGGATATCTTCGCTAGCCGTGCGCAGACCGCCCATGCGAAGACACAGGTGGAGCTTGCACAATATAAATATATGTTACCCCGCTTGACTCGTCTGTGGACACACTTGGAGCGTCAGCGAGGCGGCGTAGGTATGCGTGGTCCGGGTGAGACACAGTTGGAGACTGATAAACGTATTATCTTGGATAAGATCGCACGATTGAAGAAAGAGCTGGTGGATATTGACAAGCAAAAAAGCGTACAACGGAAAAACCGGGGTAAGATGGTACGTGTAGCGTTGGTCGGATATACGAACGTAGGTAAATCTACCTTGATGAACTTATTGAGCAAGAGTGAGGTCTTTGCCGAGAATAAGTTGTTCGCTACGCTAGATACGACCGTACGCAAGGTAATTATCGAGAACTTGCCGTTCTTGCTGTCTGATACGGTCGGATTTATCCGTAAGTTACCGACCGAGTTGGTGGAATCTTTTAAATCTACCTTGGATGAGGTACGGGAGGCGGATTTGCTGGTACATATCGTGGATATCTCACACCCGACTTTTGAGGAGCAAATAGAGGTCGTGAACCGTACGTTGGCGGAGATCGATAAGACCGAGAAACCGATGATCATGGTTTTCAATAAGGTGGACGCATTTACCTTTGTCCCGAAAGAGGAAGATGATTTGACCCCTCGTGGTCGTGAGAATATCGATCTGGATGAACTGAAACGTACGTGGATGGGAAAATTGCAAGATAATTGCATCTTTATCTCCGCCAAGGAACGTACGAATATAGAGGCGTTGAAAGAGATGTTGTATGAACGGGTCAAACAAATCCATATCACCCGTTTCCCCTACAATGACTTCCTCTTTCAGCAATATGATGAAGAGTAGAGTCTTACAAAATTAGTACCAATGAATCATTTGAGAAATTTGCGGCCGGATGAGATCGCCACCTTGCGATCTCAGGCTTGCCGGGCCGATGATTGGAATCAAGTTTGGGTTCCAGAAGTGTTTGATATTGAATATGTGAACCACGTACGTTTTTCAGGAGTGGTTAAGTTAGGAGCCTTTCGTAAGGTGTTTACCCTGCCGGGAGGATTGGTAAAGCATAGCGGGCTTCGTCATGTTACCCTGCATAATTGTACGTTGGGGGATAATGTGCTGATCGAGAACGTACAGAATTATATCGCTAATTACCGGATCGGTGATGACTGCTTTATCCAGAATATAAATGTTATGTTGGTGGAAGGCAAGGCTACGTTCGGGAATAATGTCGAGGTGTCGGTCTTGAATGAGACCGGCGGGCGTGAGGTTCCGATTTACGATGGCCTGTCGGCTTCATTGGCTTATATTATCGCTTTGTACCGCCATCGTCCGGCCTTGATCGAACGCTTGCGGGATATGATTACCGCTTATACGGAGGGTATTGCCTCTACGGAGGGAACGGTTGGCGATAAGGTCAAGATTGTCAATACCGGTACGATCCGTAACGTGAAGATTGGTGATTACGCGACCATAGAGAATAGCGCACGTCTGGAAAATGGTTCCGTAAATAGTAAGAGAGAGGCCCCGGTATTTATCGGGGATAGTGTGATTGCGCAAGATTTCATTGTCTCTTCGGGAGCCAAGATCGCGGATGCCGCTAAGATTATCCGTTGCTTTATCGGACAGGCTTGCCAAGTGACGCATAACTTCTCGGCCCATGATTCCTTGTTGTTCAGCAACTGCGCTTTCGAGAATGGGGAGGCTTGCGCTATTTTCGCCGGTCCGTTTACGGTGTCTATGCATAAGAGTAGTTTGTTGATAGCGGGAATGTATTCGTTCTTGAATGCGGGAAGTGGCTCCAACCAGAGTAATCATATGTATAAGCTGGGACCGATTCATCAAGGGATCGTGGAACGTGGTTCCAAGACGACCAGCGACTCGTATATCCTTTGGCCGGCCCGTATCGGCGCTTTCTCTTTGGTAATGGGCCGCCATCATCATCATAGCGATACTTCCGATATTCCATTCTCCTATTTAATAGAGAAGGATGATGAGACTTACTTAGTCCCGGGAATTAATCTTCGCAGCGTGGGTACGATCCGTGATGCCCAGAAATGGCCGAAACGTGATAAACGTACGGACCCGGATCGCTTGGATATGATTAACTATAATCTATTGAGTCCCTATACGATCCAGAAGATGCTGAAAGCGGTGGATATCTTGAAAAACCTGCAGGCATTGGTTGGAGAGACTTCCGAGATTTATTATTATCAGAATACTCGTATAAAAGGTTCCTCCCTCCGGAATGCGTTGAACTTTTATGGGATGGCAATTAATAAGTTCTTTGGTAACTCGTTAATCAAGCGTTTGGAAGGTACGACCTATTGTTCTATGGAAGAGGTCTGGGAGCAATTGCGTCCTACGGAATCCAAAGGCTCCGGAGAATGGCTGGACTTGGCGGGCTTGATCCTCCCGAGGGAACCGCTAGATGCCTTGTTGCAAGATATCGAACAGGGGGAAATCGCTTCCTTAGAGGATGTGGAATGTTTTTTCCGTTTGGTTCACGGACGTTATTATTCCTTGGAATGGACATGGGCCTACGAGATGATCGAACGTTATTATGGGGTGGATCTCCGTTCGATTTCCGCCGCGGAGATTATTGATCTGGTTCGTCGTTGGCAAGAATGTGTGATCCGCTTGGATGAGATGCTTTATGAGGATGCCCGTAAGGAATTCTCTTTGACTTCTATGATCGGTTTCGGTGTGGATGGTTCCAACAAGGAAAAACAACAGGATTTCGAGGGTGTTCGAGGAGATTTCATGAATAATCCGTTTGTTACCGCCGTGCAGGAACATATCGTGAATAAACGGGCGCTTGGGGATGAACTGATCGAGAGGTTGAAACCTTTAGTATAAAGCCTATGAAACCATTATTTCAAGAACTGCCATTCCCGATAGATAGTCACATTCATTTCTATGTGGAGGATCTACCGCATTTTATAGTGCCTTGGCACTACCATCCGGCTATTGAGATAATGTATATCACAAGTGGTACGGGTACTCGCTTTGTCGGGGATCATGTGGAAGGATATTTCGAGGGCGATGTTTGTATGATCGGCCCTCAACTACCGCATGAGTGGAGAAATGACCCTGTTTATTTCGATAAGAGTTCCGGCTTGCGGGCTACTTGTATTTGCTTGTTCTTCAAGCGTCAGATTTTTGAACCTAATTTAATCCGTCTTCCGGAGATGAATAATATCCGGGAATTGATAGAGCGTTCCCGTAGAGGGATTAAGTTTGTGGGTAAGTCCCGGAAGAAGATTGCCGAGCTGATCAGCCAATCCGCCAATGAGACGGGAGCGAGTAGGGTGATCAAATTGATTGCTTTACTGGAATTAATGGCGACTTCCGAAGAATATGAGATATTAGCCAGTACGGGGTTTACGGAAACGGTCAACTCGGATGATTTCGAGCGTTTCAATAAGGTCTATAAATATCTGGTGAAGAACTTCACGTCTCCAGTGAAGCTGGAGGAAGTCGCCGCTTTGGTAGGTTTGACTCCGACCGCTTTTTGTCGTTATTTCAAGAAACGGACCAAGAAGACTTTCGTGGAGTACCTGAATGACATGCGCATAGGACACGCGAAAAAACTATTGATAGAGGGAAACCTGAAGATATCCACGATTAGTTCCGAGGCCGGATTCAATAATCTATCCAACTTCATCGGCCAATTTAAGAAAACCACGAATATGCTTCCATCCGAGTACCAGAAAAAATATAAGGAGCGCCTGGATGGAGAATAAGGACAGGATTTCATAGTTGTTTGGAAAAATACTAAAATAAAGCCCAAGGTATTCGATCTATTTTTGCGATATAAGTTGTATCGTAAAATAGAATATCATGGAACATAAAAAGATTGTAATCCCATCCTTGTCATTTTTTCAAGATGAGCTAAAGGGGGAAGGTGTGGTAAAGAGCCGGAGAACTTTAGGCGAGCTTGCCGGAATTTTTGAGAATCAAGATGCTTATTCCCAATTACCATTAGATCAATTAGCATACGAGGTATATAGTTATTTACCGGAGCGGGAAGGCTCTCCGGGAGGGCTTTATTTTGGTATTACTCAATTATATCCGGGAAAGGTGGGAGATGAGTATTTCATGACGAAAGGCCATTTTCATCAACAAGAGGATCGTTCGGAGTATTATTGGGGATTGGAAGGCGAAGGTATGTTGATCTTGATGGACCGGGAACGGAATACGTGGGCGGAAAGGATGATGCCGGGTAGCCTGCATTATATACCGGGCGGTGTAGCGCACCGGGTAGCTAATACTGGAAATAGCGTCTTGTCATTTGCCGCGTGCTGGCCTTCGGATGCCGGGCATAATTATGAAGAGATCGCGAATAAGGGCTTCTCGGCCCGATTGGTAGAAGTGGACGGTACCCCTAAATTGCGATAGCTTATGTATACGATAGCGATAGATTTAGGGGGGACGGTCGTAAAGATCGGACTATTGTCTGATGGTGAGATCGTAGACTGTGTGAGATTACCTTCCCGTCTGGCTCTGGGATTAGCTCCGAACTTACCTAAGATAAAGGAGGCGATCGATCGGTTGTTGGCCGCTTGGCGTATTGATGTGGCGGCGCTTCGTTGTATCGGCCTGGCTTTTCCCGGGCTGGTAGATCCAATTCATAACCGGGTAATCTCTACGAATGAGAAGTATGATGATGCCTGTTCGATTAGTCTGGATAAATGGGCATGGGAGAATTGGGAAGTTCCTTTCTGCATGGATAATGACGCTCGTTTGGCCGTAGCTGGAGAATGGTGGCAGGGTGCGGCCCGGGGAAAGAACAATGTAGTCATGATGACAATCGGAACCGGTATCGGTACGGGAGTCGTGATTGATGGACGGCTTCTGTATGGACAGCATTTTCAAGCGGGTTCTTTGGGAGGACATTTTGTGTTGGATTATAAGGGCCGTCGATGTTCATGCGGGAATAAAGGCTGTGTAGAAGCTCTGTCTTCCTCTTTCTTCTTGCCGACCATTATCCGGGAGCATGCCCTTTTATCGGAATCATTTAAGCGAGATGCGGATATCTATGATTTCAAGCGCATTTTTAGGTTGGCGCAGGAGGGGAATACAGACGCTTTATTGATTAGAAACGAATGCATGGATATCTGGGTATCGGCGATAATAACCTATATACATGCTTATGATCCGGAAGTGGTGATTCTGGGAGGGGGGATTTTAAAAAGCCAAGAGGTAATCATTCCTTATATCAGTAAGCGAGTGGATGAATTAGCTTGGTGTCCTTCCGGGAAAGTCCCGATTGTCCCGGCAATCTTGGGCGATGACGCCGCTTTATTCGGCTTGGAGTATTTCATGGTAAAACAACAGCAAAATGAACGGATTTGTATTTGATAAAGGAATTGATATAACACCGGTTCAATCGCTTATGGGGTTTACCTATGGGGCGGGTGTATTTGGTCCGGAGGTCGAGATTCGCCGGCTGGAAGATATACGGGCTAGTTTGCGTGATCCTCAATGCAAGGGACCGGAGCAGGTTTACTCGATCGCTATGGATGTCGGCAAAGAAGAACATCGTGCGTTGCTGAATAAGTTACATTTGTTATTCGGGGTAGTGACATATAGCGCTGGTAAGTTGGGGCAGGAACCGGTCAGAAGCCAAGGGCATATTCACAAGATTTCTCCTTATAGCGGTTGGTCTACGCCGGAAATCTATGAGATTTGGTCGGGAGAGGCGATTATTTATATGCAGGAGTATGCGGAGGATCAGCCGGGTAGGTGTTATGCGGTGCATGCCTTTCCGGGGGATGTGGTAATCGTACCGCCTTATTGGGTACATGCGACGATTAGCGCGAATCCGAGGTTGCCTTTGACTTTCGGGGCGTGGTGCGATAGGGAATATGGCTTTGTATATGAGGGGGTTCGTAAGCACAAGGGAATCGCTTGGTTTCCTGTGTTTAATGGACGTGATGAATTAGAATGGATCGCGAATCCGATGTACGATTCCTCTCATTTGATTTGTAAATCTCCTTCGGATTATATTTCTTTAGATATTCGGAAAGGGGTGTCTATTTACAGACAATTCGAGGAAAATCCGGAGATTTTCTTATATGTGCCTAATCCTGCGTTGAAAGCGGAGGTCTGGCGTGATTTCGAGCCTTGAGTTTATAGATGGATTAAATACACAAGAAAAACATGAGAAACACGAGCTATAGATATTGGATGATTTATGTGATAGCGATTGTCGCCGCCATGGGAGGACTATTGTTTGGTTTTGATACCGGCGTGATTTCCGGGGCGATTCCTTTCTTCCAGAAAGATTTTGGCATAGACGATAGTATGGTGGAGGTCGTTACTTCCTCCGGTTTGCTGGGAGCTATTCTGGGAGCGCTGTGTTGTGGTAAGTTGACGGATCGCATAGGGCGTAGGAAAGTCATTTTGACTTCGGCTGTTATTTTCGCTTTCGGTGCGTTAGGATCGGGTTGGGCTCCGGACATTTACCACTTGATTGCCGCCCGTTTATTCTTGGGAGTGGCTATCGGGATCTCTTCTTTTGCCGTACCTCTTTATATTGCGGAAGTTTCCCCGGCGAAGTCACGGGGGATGTTTGTCGCCATGTTCCAATTGATGATTACGATCGGGCTTCTGGTATCTTATCTTTCGGATTTGTATTTTGCGGATGAGACGTCTGTTTCATGTTGGAGGCCAATGTTTTATGTGGGGGTGATTCCCGCTATTATTTTGTTCGTGGGTATGTTGCTGGTTCCACCATCTCCAAGGTGGTTGATGTCTGTTGGCCGGGAGGAAGAGAGCCTATCCGTCTTAAAGATGGTCGAGCATCCGGATTTGGTAAATGCCTCGTTTGAGCAGATGCGGAATGAGATGCGAAAGAATGATGAGCGACAAGGATGTTTTAAGGATCTGGCCCAGCCTTGGTTACGGAATGCGTTAGTTATCGCTATCGGTATTATGTTTTTCCAGCAATTTGTAGGTATCAATACCGTGATTTATTATAGCCCTAAAATCTTTTTGATGGCCGGTTTCGATGGTGCGGTCTCTGCGATTGGGGCCTCTGTCGGGGTAGGTGTTGTCAATTTATTATTCACGTTGTTGTCTGTCTACTTTGTAGATCGGCTGGGAAGGCGTAAACTTTATTTTCTGGGGTTGAGCGGTATCGTGATTTCCTTGTTGCTACTCGCTACCTCTTTTATATTCGCCGCTCAATTAGGGGATTCTGGGAAATGGCTTTCCATCGTCCTTATTTTCTTATATGTGGGATTTTTCGCTATCAGCATCGGGCCGTTAGGTTGGTTGATTGTGTCGGAAGTGTTTCCACAAAAGCTAAGAGGGTTGGGGACTTCTCTCGGCTCGTTGTCCGTATGGTTTTTCAATGCGATCGTATCGTTTACTTTCTTCAAGATATTGAAGGTGTTTTCAATATCGGGAACCGAATTAACGATCAATGGCGAAAGCCAAGGGAATCCGGCGGGAGCGTTCTTATTTTATGCGTTCATTGGAATTGTGGCGATTATTTGGGGATATTTCTATGTACCGGAAACGAAAGGAGTTTCATTGGAGAAGATCGAGGCTTTTTGGAGAAAAGGAGGACACCCGAAAGATAAAATAATATAATATGGATAGAAGAGTATTTATTAGACAAACAGCAGTTGCGGCATTAGGCGGCTTAGTGGCTTTTGATTTATCAAAGGCATCAGCTAAAAGTGAAATGGCTTTTGCCGGGAAAGGAGAAATCTCGCCCCGGGCAATCACCATGTGGGATTTTTCTTGGTTGGAGAGGCGTTGGGCCGGAGCCGGTTATGAGGACTGGGACCAAGTATTGGACGAGCTCTCGGAACGGGGGTATAATGCGATACGTATTGATGCTTATCCTCATTTAATAGCGGAGAATCCAATGAAGAAATGGTTACTTAAAGAAGTTTGGAATCAGCAAGATTGGGGAAGCCCGGATATGAATGAGGTACAAGTTCAACCGAATTTGAACTTGTTCTTGTCGAAATGTAAGGAGCGGGATATTAAGGTCGGGCTTTCTTCTTGGTATCGTCTCGATGTGGATGAGGTTTGCCTGAAATTGGATACACCGGAGAAATTGGCGGATTGCTGGCTGACAACCCTTCGTTCGATCGAGGAGGATGGGTTATTGGATACGATCCTTTATGTAGATCTTTGCAATGAGTGGCCCGGTGATTCGTGGGCTCCTTTTTTCGCTAAGACATATCCGAATGTCGGTTGGGGGAATTGGTATAAGGAGGAATCCTTACGATGGATGAAAACCTCGTTGGAGAAGATGCGACAAGTATATCCGGATATGCCATTCTTATATTCTTTTGATCATGGGGATGTCAAGAAATATGAAGAGGTGGATTGCTCTTTTCTTGATTTGTATGAGCATCATATTTGGATGGCCCAACAGAATGGTGGAGAATTTTATAAGCTGGTGGGATATGGCTACAATCGTTTTTCACCGGATGATTATAAGAATGTGGTGAAAAACGCGGAACGGGTTTATCGGGAAAGACCTGAATATTGGCAGAAATTGTTGACTGATAAGATCGAGCTTATGGCTTCCGTGGCCCGGAAGAATCGCCGTCCTCTCGTTACGACAGAATGTTGGGGATTGGTGGATTATAAGGATTGGCCTTTATTGAAATGGGATTGGATAAAGGATCTTTGCGAGTTAGGAGCTATTACGGCTGCCCGTACGGGTATGTGGGTCGGTGTAGCGACCAGTAATTTTTGCGGACCTCAGTTTGTTGGGATGTGGCGGGATGTGGAATGGCATAAACGCTTGACTTCCATCATCCGTTCTTCTCCGATTGATGCGTCTCTCATGAAGAATAATGAGGTAGCGGCCAAATTGTTGAAACGACTTTAATCTTGGGATGGTATGTATTACGATCATTCTTATATTTTGATAAGATTCTAAAAGCAGGAGGTAAATTTCTATAAAGTTTATGTCTTTAATAATTGTAACTTGCCTTCGTGAAAGAGTTAAATAAATCGGATGTCATGAAAAGAATAATTTTAATTATGTGTTGTTTCCTATCTGTATTCGCTTGGGCCGATGATGGGAGGACAACGATCTCATTAAATGGGGAATGGGATTTCGATCAAACGGAACTGGCTTTTCCTCCACGGAAATATACCCGTAAGATACCGGTTCCGGGATTGGTGCATTTAGCGAGGCCTAAAATCTCTCAATACGAGAAATTCTTTAAGAAACCTGACGGCGTGGAGCTGGTGGAACAGTTTAATTTCTTAGAGAGAGATTATACGCCGATGTATAATTGGTATAAGCGGAAAGTATTTATCGACGAGAAATTCAAGGATGAGCAATTATTCCTTACGATAAAGAAAAGCCAATACGTTACACGAGTCTTCGTGAATGGGCATGAAGTGGGGGCTTCTATGGAATGCTATACTCCAATGGATTTTAATATTACGAGTGCCGTAAAATATGGCTCGGACAATGAGATATTGATTCAGGTGGGCGACCGGGCGTGGTTGCCTAGCGAGGCCGCCGGCGGAACGGATAAGGAGAAAGTCCATTACCTACCCGGAATCTGGGATGACGTGTTCATTACGGCTACTGGAAAGATGCGGGTCGATAAAGTTTTGTTCCTGCCTTCTCTGGCTAAAGGATTGGTGACAGTTAAGACCTTGGTGAGAAGTTTGTATCCACCCCAAATGTTGTATGGGGATAAAATGAAGGATTCTTGTAAGATTGAGTACTGTGTCAAGGAGAAGACTACAGGGAGGATAGTAGGAAAGAAAATGATTGAAGGTGAGGCTAAGCGGGATAATAGGACTTATTTCGAAACGAGTATCTCTTTGGATAATCCGAAGGCTTGGACTCCTGATTCCCCTTTCTTGTACGAAGGCGAGGTCTCGGTGTATGACCAAAATGAGCTTGTAGATCGTTATTCCGTGAACTTCGGTATGCGTGATTTTTCGAGAAAAGGCAAATTCTTTACGCTTAATGGGGATAAATTCTACTTACGAGGCTCCAATATCACGCTTCAACGTTTCTTTGAGGACCCGGATTGTCAAGCGTTGGCTTGGGATCGGGAATGGGTGAAGAAACTGATGGTAGACCTGCCAAAGTCAATCGATTGGAACGCTATGCGAATATGTGTAGGAATTGTACCTGACTTCTGGTATGACCTTTGCGACGAGTATGGTATCGTATTACAGAATGAGTGGCTATATTGGCAAAATCATGGATGGGATGAACAGGTACGTAAGGAGTATACGAATTGGGTATGGAGCGATGGGAATCATCCCAGTATCGTGATCTGGGATGCGATCAATGAGAACTGGGACAGTTATATAGGAAATACGCTGATTCCCGAACTAAAGGAATTAGACCCGACCCGGATCTGGGATGCCGGTTACATGACATCAGATCAGATGGGGACGAACGATGAGATGGATGAGCCACACCCTTATCGTGCGCTTACGTTGATGCATTCCAGCGAACTGAACGACTACTTCAAAAACAATCCCTATAACTTAGGTGCATTGCATGAGAATTGGGTAGGTTTCTCTTCTATACTAGATGCGGGCGTTCCTCAGTTGGTGAATGAGTACGGATGGATTTGGTTATGGCGTGATGGACGGCCCTCGAAATTGACACTTAACAATTACAATTACTATCTTGGCGAGAATGCCACTCCGGAACAATGTCGTGAATTGCAGGCATATTGGTTGGAACTTGAGACGGAATGGCTGCGTTCGGAACGTTCGGTAGGCGGAATCTTGGCTTTTTGTCATTTGACAAATAATTATGGTTTCACGGGAGATTGGTTCATCAATGATATCAAGGATTTGGAACCTTCACCGGCTTTCCGCTGGTTCAAGCATTGTTTCGCCCCTTCGGCAGTCTTTATCGATTTAGCGGATCGTCGTTATACCAAACATCTCGAACCTTTGAAACCGGGTAGTGATTTAGTATTCAACTTGGTAGGGGTGAACGACTTGAATAAGGAGTCGTCTGGAAAAGTTCTCTTGAAACTACTAGACGAGAAAGGAACTATTATTTCGACACAAGAAGAGTCTATTGTGATTGAACCTTTTGGCAAGCGGCTTCAGCCTTGCCTTCTGAAATTGCCCTCAAAAGCAGGAGGTTATCTTTTGATAGCCGAGTATCATGAGGAGGGGGCTTCGAAACCAGTGCTTAGTCGCCGTTACCTAAAAGTAGGCGATGCGGTAACCTCTTTCAAGGATTACTTCGAGTATACACTAAATTAGTTAGGTTAGCTTTTATATCTGATTTCCTACGGCGGCACTCCTCGTGAGTGCTGTCGAGGGGAATGCTACCCCTTTTTGAAAATACTCAGAGTCCGAATAACCAAAAAGTAATGTTAGGAATATTGTTTAAACCTTTAAATTCAAATAGTTTATGAAAAAGAAAAGTAAGGATCAGCGATGGCGTTGGATATGTGTCGGGTCATTATTGCTCGCTTCCTTAAATGGCAATCTGGAGGCAAGCGGCCTTTCCCATCCTGATGTAAATCCGATGGAAGTTTCTCAAGCGACAAGAAAATTGAGAGGAACGATCTTGGATACAAATGGAACTCCGGTTATCGGTGCGAGTATTTCCGTAAAAGGAACTACTACCGGTACGATCTCTGACATGAATGGCGTATTTACGCTAGATGTGAAAAATGGCGATATATTGGAAATCTCGTTTATAGGCTATCTCTCCCATACGGTTAAGGTCGGTACGCAGACTGATTTACAGATTGTCTTGAAAGAGGACACGCAAGCCTTGGATGAGGTGGTAGTGGTTGGTTATGGCGTTCAGAAGAAGAGCGTGATGACAGCGGCCATCAGTCGTGTCACCTCCGATGACTTGGAGAAGCTGACGCCGACCCGGGTAGAGGATGTGTTACGAGGAAAAGTCTCGGGAGTAAGCATTATGCAGAATTCCGGACAACCGGGAGCCGAGTCGAGAGTCCGTATCCGTGGTACAGGAACTATCAATGATAGTAACCCTTTGTATATTGTGGACGGAATGCCACTTGAAGGAGGTGTCGATTATCTGAATCCGCAGGATATACAGTCTATCGAGGTCTTAAAAGATGCCGCTTCAGCCGCTATCTACGGTTCACGTGCGGCTAATGGTGTTATTCTGGTTACGACAAAGAGCGGGAAAAAAGGAAAAGCGGTTGTCAACTATGATTTCTCCATCGGTTGGCAAAATCCTTGGCGAAAAATGTCGGTCTTGAATGCCACCGAATATGAGACAATAATGAATGAGGCTTACGTGAATGCCGGGATGGACCCTATTTACGATGATCCTTCGAAAGCTGGTGTAGGGACGAACTGGCAGAATGAGATTTATAACGAGAATGCCCCGATCATGAATCATCAAGCGAGCATCAGTGGTGGTGGTGATAAGGGAAGCTATTTCCTTTCTTTTGGTTATTTAGATCAAGAAGGAATTGTTGGAGGAAAAGATAAGTCGGATTATAAACGATATAGCTTACGTTTCAACAATACCTATAATGTGTTTGAGAATAAGACGAATAAATTCTTCCGTAGTTTCAAGGTCGGTACGAACCTAGGATATACACGGATCATATCCAAAGGTATTTCGGAGAATGACAACTTCTCCGGCCCGCTGGCAAGTGCGGTGATGACTCCACCGAACGAATCGGTCTATCTGGAGAATCCTTCGGCGGAAGATCTCGCTTATTACGAAAAAAATTATCCCGGTTATGTCAAGGATGACGAAGGCCGTATTTATAACGTGATCGAAAATCAAGAGATCGTGAATCCGGTCGCTATGATGCAGACCTTAAACAATAACAAGGACTGGGATAAATTTGTAGGATCTGTTTGGGGTGAATTGGAAGTATTCGAGAATCTTACGTTTAAGACCTCTCTCTCTACGGATATGGCTTTTTGGGGCGAAAGGAATTGGTTCCCTGTTAGTTATTTGTGTTATATGGTCAAGAATGAGAAATCGAGGGTGGAGCAAACGATGAATCGTGGCATGAAACTTCTTTGGGAGAATACGTTGAGTTATAAACGTTCGATCGATAAACATAATTTCGCGGTTTTACTGGGAACCTCTATGGAACGGTATGATAGTAAAAAGGTAAAGGGAACGGCCTTGAACTTACGAGCGGAAGATGATCATAAAGCGTGGATCGATTTCACCAATAGTGCCTCTCCCGGCGATCAGCATTCGGAAGGTGGGGCGACGGAGCATCGGATGGCCTCCGTTTTCGGACGATTGAACTATAATTATGACGAAAGGTATATGCTTGAGTTAACCCTTCGTCGGGACGGTTCCTCTAACTTCGGCCGGAATAATCAATATGCCTATTTCCCGTCCGTCTCTGCGGGCTGGACGTTGACTAACGAGCCTTTCATGGAAAATAAACCGGGATGGTTCGACTTCTTGAAAGTGCGCGGAAGCTGGGGACAGAACGGAAATGAGAAAATCGGATCGTTTGGATATACTACGACAATGACCGGAGGAAATAACTATAGTTTCGGGGCAAGCTCGAACGGTGTCATTCATAGCGGAACAAAGCCTACTTCTTTGGCTAATCCTGATTTGCGTTGGGAAACATCGGAGCAATTGGACTTTGGATTTGATTCTCGCTTCTTTAATAACTCCCTTTCTTTTAGTTTTGATTGGTTCAAGAAAGATACAAAAGACATGTTGATGGAGCGTCCGATACCCCTATATGTGGGAAGTGGCTCGCCTTTATCGAATGTCGGGACATTGACAAACCAAGGTATCGAGCTTGAAGTCGGTTATAAATTAAGTGTAGATAAAGTGAATCTATCTTTCTTGGCGAATGCTTCTTATGTGAAGAATGAGATCAAGAATCTGGGAAATCAGACGGGATATATTGATAAAGAGAGTTTACCAACTTTAGGTACGGTATCAAGGAACGAAAATGGTTATCCAATCGGTTATTTCTTCGGATACAAGGCAATTGGGGTTTTCCAGACACAAGAGGAGATCGATAGCTATATCAGTCCTGCTACCGGTAAGCCTATACAACCGAATGCGGTACCCGGTGATACGAAATTTGAGGATTTGAATGGAGACGGTGTGATCAGCGATGATAACGAGGACCGTACGATGATAGGCAAACCTAATCCGGATTGGATAGTTGGACTTACTGTTGCGGCTGATTGGAATGGCTTTGATTTAAGTGCCTTTTTCCAAGGTTCTTTCGGGGCGGATGTTTTCGATGCGTTACGCCGTTATGAGCTGGCGGCGGTCAATTATACGTCGGATGCTTTGGAAAGATGGACAGGACCGGGCACCTCCAATTCGATGCCAAGGATTGTCTTGGGTGATACGCCTAAGAACTTCCGTCCGTCTACTTTGTTGGTTCACGATGCTTCTTTCTTGCGCTTACGTAATTTACAGGTAGGTTATACGCTGCCGGCCCAGTTGACCCGAAAAGCTTATATACAACGCTTGAGGTTTTATGCGTCGTTCGATAATTTGTTGACTATTACGGGATACAAGGGAATGGATCCGGAAATCGGTTCGACAATGGGTATAGATAAGGGTGTATATCCTCAAGCCCGGGTTTATACATTTGGATTGAATTTGACATTTTAATCATTAAAATTAGTGTTATGAATAAATATATTTATCTGCTAGCCGTTGTATTCGGACTAAGTGGCTGCAATGATTTTTTAGAGTTGTCTCCGACGAATAAGGTTATCGAAACGGATTATTACAAGACACAGGAGGATTTGACCGAGGCATTGGTCGCTGCCTATGACCCGTTGAAATGGAACGCTTATAATGCGTATAGCTCTTATGAACTGGTAAGTAATATCATGTCGGATGATGCGGAGACCGGTGGATCGACGGTCTCGGATCAACCGCAGTTGCAGCGAGTGAATGATTTTACCAATTGGGTGACACCGACAAACTTACCCGAGGGTTTATGGGGGCGTTCGTATGAGGGTGTGAACCGTGCGAATATCGTGATAGAGAAATGCCCTCTTCTTCCGGAGGGGACGATGTCGGAGGAGCTTCGTGATCGTTATGTGGCTGAGGCTCATTTCTTGCGTGTATTTTATTATTTCCAGTTGTGGCGTTTCTTTGGATACATACCGTATTACGAGACGAATTTGGGGTTGGATGATATAACAACTGTCCCTCAGTTACAGCCGGATGAGGTCTATGCGAAATTAATCGAGGATTTAGATAATAATGTTATTGGGAAGTTACCTAAGATAGTCCCGGCTAATGAGAAAGGACGAGCTACGAATGGTGCCGCTATCGCGATGAAAGCACGTATCGTTCTATATCAGAATGATGATACTAAAATGAAGGAGATCGCCAGCCAATTGAAAGAACTAATTACCGATCCTGCCTATCAATATGATTTGATCCCGGATTATAAAGTTCTTTTTGATGATGAGTATGAATGGTGCAAAGAATCTGTTTTTGAAGTCAATTATACGGAAATCGGGAACTCGAATGATTGGGCAGGCAAGGCTAATCAAGGTAACTCCGATATAATAATGCTAGGAGCCAGAGGTTTGAAAGATCCTAATAATGTATATGTGGAAGGTTGGGGTTTTGCGCCTGTAACAAAAGCATTGAATGATGCGTTTTTATCAAATGATCCTAGAAAGTGGACAACAATCATAGATCATGAGGAGTTTAGAGCGGAAGGCGGGACGGTTAGCTCGGATGTGAATCAATATACAGGATATAGCGTACGCAAATATCATCCTCGTGCGGGGTATTCTTCTACGGTTGGCACGGAAGCGCTGAATTATAAGAACAATTACCGTGTAATTCGTTTCTCCGACGTATTATTGATGGCATCGGAAGCTTTGTTGAGAAGTGGAGGTAGCGTAGGCGAGGCACAGGATTATTATGCGAGAGTCGTTAAACGTGCGATGGGGGATGATTATAAGGTTCCGGCGGTTTCATTGGATAATATCTATAAGGAACGCCGTTATGAGTTTGCGATGGAAGGTATTCGTTATTGGGATTTAGTACGTACGAACCAAGCAAAAGATTTTATCAAAGGCTGGGATGATACAAAGAAATACTTGCCGATTCCTCAGTCGGAGATTGATAAGTCGGATGGCCATTTGGTACAGAATCCTCATTTCTAAGAATTGAGCTGTATTTACATTTGTTCATTTTAGGAGAACCTGATAGCTTTTAATTTGTTGATAATTAGATATGGATGTGTGATCATTTGTCCACATCCATGTTTTTTGTCTTTAAGTAAATAGTTTAAATCGATAAAATATGAGATTAAAATAGAGTAATAACGGTATACGAATACCCATTTGCGACCGCTTACGATCCCGTTCGTTGGCTATTCACTTACGGATCCAAAAAGAAGGACATTTCTTTTTAGATGGGATAGGCTTGTATTCCAGATCTTTTTATGTACATTTGAAGCCACCCAATAGTGGGGTAACTAAAACATGATATGACTATGGAAAAGAAAACAGAAAAAGAGGAGAAGTATATGAAGGAATTACAAGATCGATATATCCGTTTCGACTGGGCCATCAAACGCCTACTCCGGCAAAAAGCGAATTTCGGGGTGCTAGAAGGCTTTCTTACCGTGTTCTTGGGCGAGCAGATCAAGATTGAGGAGATATTGGAGAGTGAGGGAAACCAGCAAATGGCCGATGATAAATTCAATCGGGTGGATATCAAGGCTAAGAACACAAAGGGAGATATCATCCTTATCGAGATCCAGAATACCCGCGAGCTTTATTATTTGGAACGTGTGCTTTATGGCGTGGCGAAGGCCGTCACCGAGCATCTTCATTTGGGACAGGATTATTCCGGGGTGAAAAAGGTCTATTCCATCAGTATCCTTTATTTTGATATAGGCGTAGGAACCGATTATCTGTATCACGGGCAGAACCAATTTGTCGGCGTGCATACCCATGATCATTTACAGGTAAATACCAAGGAGAGGGGTGCGATCGTCAAGCGTCTTCCCTCGGAGATCTTTCCGGAGTATATATTGGTCCGGGTGAATGAGTTTGATAAGGTGGCCGTGACCCCCTTGGAGGAATGGGTGCGATACTTGAAAGATGCGATCATAACTTCCGAAACGACAGCCCCTGGCTTGAAAGAGGCACGAGAGAAATTACGCTATTACTCAATGTCTCCCGAGGAACGTTATGCTTATGACGAACATCTGAATGCGATTATGATCCAGAATGACGTGTTGAACACTGCTAAGTTTGAAGGACTGGAAGAAGGATTAGCAGAAGGATTAGCAGAAGGCAGAGAAGAAGGACTAATAGAAGGTCGAGAAGAAGGCCGTGTGGAAGAACGTCTAGAAACAGCTCGGCGTATGCGGTCTGATGGGCTTTCGATGGAAATGGTCGTACGTTATACTGGTTTGTCAGAGGAGGAAATAAATAATCTATGACATCCTTGGGGCTTTGCTAGCGGAGCAGGATCGGTTCTTTTTAAGTTCTTGGCCTGCTCCTCGGATGATGTTCCAGTATCTCTTTGCGAAGGAATCCCCGGTCGATATGTGTATATATCTCGGTGGTGGTGATTTTCTCATGCCCCAGCATCTCTTGGATAGCGCGTAAGTTGGCGCCGCCTTCCAGCAAGTGGGTGGCGAAAGAATGACGGAAGGTATGGGGACTTACGTTTTTATGGATACCGGCGGCCTCCGTCTGTTGCTTGATGATATGAAATACCATGATACGGGAGAGGGCCGTTCCTCGCCGGCTTAGAAATAAAATATCCTCGAAGCCTTTTTTAACCACGACCGAATTCCGGTCATACAGATAGTTTTTAATTTCCCGCAAAGCAACTTCGGAGATAGGAACAAGCCGTTGTTTGCTTCCTTTACCCTCTACCCGGATGAAACCTTCCTTGGGATATATATCCGAATAACGCAGGCCAGTAAGCTCCGATACGCGCAGTCCACAACTATATAAAACCTCCAGCATCGCACGGTTCCGCTGTCCCTCGGGAAGCGTGAGGTCTATCGTGTCGAGAATGCTATTTATCTCATTGACGGTTAATACTTCCGGCAGCTTCAATCCGATCTTGGGAGACTCTAACAATTCGGTCGGATCATTTGTTATATAATTGTCAAGCAATAAGAAACGATAGAACGATTTGATACCAGAGATGATGCGTGCTTGCGATCGGGGATGGATACCGATGTCACGTAATTGGGCGATGAACTGTTGCAAGTCGTCGTAGCTGATCTCCTTAACGTCCTTTTTCTCATCCTCTGCGAAACGTAGCAATTTGTCAAGATCTGTCAAATAGGCGTCGATGGAGTTGGCTGAGAGCGATTTTTCTAATCGTAAATAGGTGTTATATCGGTTTATTATATCTTTTCCTTGTCGCATTGTCGGTATGTCGTTATGAATGTGTCAAATAAAATCCTTACCTTTGCCGGATAATTCCGGCCTCAACGGGCGGTACAAAGGTAATAAACTTACAATAAGAATGAAGAAGATTCAGATCATCAATGGCCCTAATTTGAATCTGTTGGGCAAGCGAGAACCGACAGTATACGGAAATGCCTCGTTCGAGGACTATTTGAGCGAGTTACGTGCCCGCTTTCCTCAGTGTGAGATATCTTATTATCAAAGTAATGTGGAAGGAGAGATAATTAACAAGATCCATGAGGTGGGTTTTGAATATGACGGTATCGTGTTGAACGCCGGCGCTTATACGCATACTTCCATTGCGTTGCACGATGCTATCAAGGCGGTTACTACGCCAGTCGTGGAAGTGCATATCTCGAATGTGCATGCCCGTGAATCGTTTCGTCATGTGTCGATGATATCGGCGGCATGCAGGGGAGTGATTCTTGGGTTTGGGCTGGATTCGTATCGGTTGGCGATCGAATCGTTTATGTGATAGAAGGTTTAGAAGGTTATCAAATAGAATTAATAATTAGGTTATAATAATTTAAGGTATATGTTAAAGCATACGAAGATTGTTGCTACAGTTTCCGACCAGCGCTGCGACGTTGCGTTCGTTGAGGCGTTATATAAAGCGGGAATGAATGTGGTGCGCCTGAATACGGCTCACATGATGGAAGAGGGGTTGACCCGTGTGGTAAATAACGTCCGTACCGTATCCGACCGTATCGGTATCTTGATGGATACAAAGGGGCCGGAAGTACGTACCACGACGACGGTAAACAAGGAACCGATCCCTTTCAAGACTGGAGAGATCGTGAAGGTAATCGGTAATCCCGATCAGGAAACTTCGCATGATTGTATTTGTGTGTCATATAAGAATTTCGTGAACGACTTGGCGATTGGCAGCGACATCCTTATCGATGATGGTGATCTGGAAATGAAGGTTACCGGGAAATCCGGCGATTGTTTGCTTTGCGAGATCCAGAATGACGCTACGCTAGGTAGCCGCAAGAGCGTGAATGTGCCGGGCGTACGTATCAATTTGCCTTCGTTGACTGAGAAAGACCGTAATAATATCCTTTGGGCGATCGATCATGATCTCGATTTTATCGCTCACTCATTTGTTCGCAACAAACAGGACGTATTGGATATCCAACGTATCTTGGACGAGCGTAACAGCCCTATCAAGATTATCGCTAAGATAGAGAATCAAGAGGGTGTAGACAATATCGAGGAGATTTTGGAAGTGGCTTATGGCGTCATGATCGCTCGTGGTGACTTGGGTATCGAGGTTCCGGCCGAGAAGATCCCGGGTATCCAGCGTATGCTGATCCGTAAATGCGTGGAGGTGAAGAAGCCGGTTATCGTGGCTACGCAAATGCTTCATTCCATGATTAATAATCCTCGTCCTACTCGTGCCGAGGTTACGGATATCGCCAACGCTATTTATTATCGTACGGATGCTTTGATGTTAAGCGGTGAGACGGCTTATGGAAAATATCCGATCGAGGCGGTACAGACCATGACGAAAGTGGCTCGTGAAGCCGAGAAGACTAAGCTTTCCGCGAATGATATCCGTGTGCCGATCGAGGGGAATGATTTAGACGTAACTTCTTTCTTGGCGAAACAAGCTGTTAAGTCTTCTTCTAAATTACATGTGAAGGCGATTATCACGGATAGTTACACGGGTCGTACGGCACGTTATCTGGCCGCTTTCCGCGGAACCTCTACTGTGTTCGCTATATGCTATAATCCTCGTGTGATGCGTATGTTGGGTCTTTCTTATGGGGTATGGGCGGTTCATCAGCCGTACAACGACAGTCGTAGGGGATATTTCTATGATGCGTTGAACCAGCTGATCCATAGCGGACGTATCACTCGCAACGATATGGTAGCGTATTTGAGCGGTAGTTTCGGCGAAGGTGGCGGTACCAGCTTTTTGGAGATTAACAACGTAGGAAAGGTGCTGGATGCCGGCACGCAATATCAGTTGCCTACTTTTAAAGAGTAAGAGGAATGTTTACGGGCGAGATTGATGCGTATATTCTTTCTCATATAGATGAAGAAGGGGATTTGCTGTCGGCGTTGAATCGCGACGCCAATGTGAACCTTCTCCGTCCGCGTATGCTATCCGGGCATTTGCAGGGTAGGATATTGAAGATGTTTTGCCGGATGATTCGTCCGAGAAGAGTCTTGGAGATCGGGACTTATACGTCTTATGCCACTTTGTGTATGGCGGAAGGCATGGAAGAGGGGGCATTGATCCATACGATCGAGATCAATGACGAGATGGAGGATTTTATCATGAAATATCTTTCCCGCTCGCTACATAAGGACAAGATAAAAGTCCATTTTGGGGATGCGATGGAGATTATCCCCCGTTTGGATGAGACGTTCGATATGGTTTTTATCGATGCCGACAAACGCCTGTATTCCGAGTATTATGATTTGGTATTCCCGATGGTCCGTCCGGGCGGCTTGATTCTCGCGGATAATACGCTTTGGGACGGTAAAGTGGTAGAAGAAGTGCATCCTTCCGATAAACAAACGAAGGGAATACTGGTTTTTAATGAAAAGGTTAAGCAAGACGATCGGGTAGAGAAGGTGATCCTCCCTTTACGTGACGGCTTGACGATGATCTGGAAAAAGTAAATAATAAAGCGTATGGAAAGTACTAGATTACAAAAGATCGAACGCCTTCTTCAGAAGGAGTTGAGTGATATATTTCAGAAGCAGACGCAAGGAATGCATGGCGTATTGGTCTCTGTCAGCGTAGTTCGTGTAAGTCCGGATTTAAGTGTGGCGAGAGCTTATTTAAGCATTTTCCCGTCGGATAAATCGCAAGAGCTATTGGAGGCTATACGGAGCAATACGAAAGCGATCCGTTTTGATTTGGGGCAACGTATTCGTTTGCAGGTTCGTAAGATTCCTGAATTGAGCTTCTTTATAGACGATTCATTGGATTATATCGAGAATATCGACAATCTTTTGCATAAGTAATCAGAGGAGCCTTGAATCTTCCGTTCTATATAGCCCGGCGATATCTCTTTTCGAAGAAGTCGCACAATGCCATAAATATCATATCGATGGTATCGGTATGCGGGGTTGTTGTCGCCACGATCGCCTTAGTATGCGCCTTGTCGGTCTATAATGGTTTCAACGATTTGGTATCTTCTCTCTTCAGCAATTTTGATCCGGAGTTGAAGATCATGCCCCGGAAAGGGAAGGTTTTCGACCCGACCTCGGAAGAGATACGTAAGGTGAGGGAATTGCCCGGCATTGTTTGTTTTAGTGAGGTATTGCAGGACAATGCCTTGGTCCGTTATCGAGATCGTCAGGGTGTAGCTACCTTGAAAGGTGTAGACGAGCAATATGAGAAACTGGCGCAGATCGATAGTATCTTGATCGATGGAAAGTTCCTTCTGAATGACGAGGTAGCGAATTACGCGAATATGGGGATCGGATTGGCTTTCTCGCTAGGAATAAACGCAGGCTTTGTCTCTCCGCTGGAGATCTACGCTCCGAAGCGGGAGGAGAAGGTGAACATGGCGAATCCGGCTTCTTCTTTCAATTTGGAATATGCTTATATCGGTGCTGTCTTTCGTACGGACCAACAGGTTTACGATGATTCATATATGATCGTGCCTTTGTCATTGGCCCGTTCTTTATTTAATTATGATAAAGAAGTGACAGCGGTGGAATTGAAGGTGAAAGATAGCGGAGATATCGCTCCGGTAAAGAAAGAGATTCAACGTATCCTAGGTGATCAATATATCGTGCAAGACCGTTTTGAGCAACAAGAGGCTTCTTTCAAGATGATGCAAGTCGAGAAATGGATGACCTTCTTGATCCTTACTTTTATATTGGCGATCGCCTTATTCAACGTGGTGGGTTCTTTATCCATGTTGATGATCGAGAAACAGGAGGATGTGAGTACACTGCGTAATATGGGGGCTGATGACAGTCTGATCCGTCGGATTTTCTTGTTTGAAGGCTGGATGATCTCCGGTTTTGGAGCTTTGATCGGAGTCTTGATCGGGGTTGTACTTTGCTTGCTACAACAAGAGTTTGGCTTTATAAAACTAGGGGAAGCTGCCGGAGCGTTTATTATAGAGGCTTATCCAGTACGTGTAGTCACGGTGGATATAATAACAGTCTTTGTAACGGTATTAACGATAGGCTTTTTGGCTGCGTGGTATCCTGTACGATATCTTGCTAAGAAGTTGAAAATTGAGAATTGAGAATGAATACCGCTTGCCGATAATTCTCAATTCTCAATTCTTAATTAGTTGTATTCTTTTCCGTATTTGATTTTAGCGTCGGCTACGAATTGTTTGATACGTTGTTCGTCATCCTTCTTACAAATCAATAATACGTTTCCGGACTCAGCCACGATGCAATCTTTTAGCCCTTGGATAACGGCTAGACGTTTCGGGTTATTTAATGCGATCACATTGCCGGAGCATTCGTATAGCATTGCCTCGTTATTTTTCAATACTGCGTTCTCATTTTCGTCTTTATTCGCTAGGTCGAACAAAGATCCCCAGCTACCGAGGTCGGCCCAACCGAAATCTACACATAGCATATATACGTTGTGCGCTTTCTCCATGATACCGTAGTCGATGGATATATTTAGGCAATAAGGGAAATTCTCTTGGATGAACGCTTTTTCTTCCGGGGTATTAAATTTATCCTTACCTAGATCGAAACGGCTGCTGATATCCGGGAGATATTTAGAGAACGCTTCCAAGATCGTATTCACGTTCCAGACGAACAAGCCAGAATTCCAGAAGAATTCTCCACTTTCCATAAATACCTTTGCCAACTCGAGGTTCGGTTTTTCAGTAAAGGTCTTCACCTTGGTGAAATCATCTACTACCGTATCACTGCTTTGGATATATCCGTATCCTGTTTCCGGGCGGCTAGGCTTGATGCCCAAGGTGACCAACGCACGGTTTCTCTTCACGAAATCCAACGCCTTTTGAACGTCCCTCAAGAAAACATCCTCTTTTAAGATCAGATGGTCGGAAGGGGCTACGACAATATTGGCTTCCGGATTGCATGCCTTAATATGATAAGCCGCATAAGCGATACAAGGAGCTGTATTGCGACGAGCCGGTTCCAAAAGGATTTGTTCTTCCGCTAATTCCGGCAACTGCTCCTTGATTAAGTCCGCATAAGATTCGTTGGTAACGATGTATATATTTTCAGTAGGGATGATTTTTGCGAAGCGATCAAATGTCATTTGCAGTAAAGACCGTCCGCTCCCAAAAAAATCAAGGAATTGCTTTGGGTAACTTTCTCTACTGAAAGGCCAGAAACGGCTACCGATTCCGCCTCCCATGATGACGCAATAATTATCTTTCATGATATTGGCTGTTATTATGATTATACGTTTACAAATGTAACGAAATAATCTTTCTATGCGAAACAATCCCATACATATTCCCACTGTGAAAAAAATATTTGAAAATTTTTACCCAAACGCTTGCGGGTTTAAAAAAAAGCTGTACCTTTGCAACGCATTTGAGAAACAAACCTACTGCTAAAGCTAAAAGGTTAATCAAAAATGCCCAGATGGCGGAATTGGTAGACGCGCTGGTCTCAAACACCAGTGGATTCACTTCCATGCCGGTTCGATCCCGGCTCTGGGTACTGAAGTTGAAAAGCTTGATTGAGTAATTAGTCAAGCTTTTTTTGTATGTAATTATTCGGCAGGACTATCCACGGCTAGACAATTTTTTGGGTCAGTCCAAAAACCCTGTGGGTATGTTAAATCAGATCAGGTTCTAAATAATGTTCATGCTATTTGGGTTGCAGAAATAAAGGAAAATAAGGTTAATCTATGGCATATCCATCCGGACACGAAAGAGAATAGAAATAAGTTTGGTATATAAATATGAAACAATGAATATTGGAGAATATAAATGAATATAGGTTACAAGGTTGGTGAGTTGATTTATGATGCAAATATATATGATGGATTAAATACCTTTCTATCTGATTTGCAATTCTACAAAAAGTGGCTACCGAAAAATAAGGAGGCTGAAATACTTGAACTGTGCTGTGGTACAGGCAGACTTACGATCCCCATTGCCAAAGATGGATACAGCATTTGCGGAGTAGATTACACACCCTCAATGCTCGAACAAGCAAAGATGAAGGCTATCGAAGCAGAATTAGTGATTGATTTCATAGAAGCAGATATTAGAATGCTCGACTTGCAAGAAAAATTCGACCTAATCTTTATTCCATTTAATTCAATCCACCATTTATACAGAAACGAAGATTTATTCAATGCGTTAGGATGCGTTAGAAATCATCTCAAAGCAGGAGGCTTATTTCTGTTAGATTGCTTTAATCCCAACATCCAGTATATTGTCGAGAGCGAAAAAGTGCAGGCAGTAATTGCCGAATATACAACGGATGATGGACGGGATGTGTTGATAAAACAAACAATGCGTTATGAGAGTACAACCCAAATCAATCGTATAGAATGGCACTATTTTATCAATGGCGAGTTTCATTCATACGAAAAGATACAAAACCAAAGATGAAAATGGACTTTAAAATCAGAATAGCGCAACAATCTGATAGTGCTGAACTGAGAGATTTATATAAGAATACCGTGCTTGTAGTAAACAGGCGTGATTATTCACAGGATGAAGTTGAAGATTGGGCATCATGCGGAGATGATCTTTCCAATATAGAGGAAATGATAAAGACTCACTATTTTATTGTGGCTGTTAATCAACTGTCTCAGATTGTAGGTTTTTCATCCATTACGCCGCAAGGCTATCTGCACTCTATGTTCATTCACGCAGACTTTCAAGGCAAAGGCATTGCAACTATGCTTTTGGAAGAAATAGAACGATATGCTATTACAGAAGGTATTATACAAATCACATCAGAAGTGAGTCTAACTGCTCGTCCATTCTTTGAGAAGCAAAAATACGTGGTGAAGAAGGAACAAAAACGACAGGCAAATAAATTGAATTTGACTAATTTTTGGATGGCAAAAACCTTATCTGTAATAAAACCATATCATGGTCGTATTCCTGCTTGTGGTGTGTTCTGTGGCGGTTGTCCAAGCTACACACGAGATGAAAAAATTTGTCAGGGAGCAGAGGAAAACAAAACCCGCTGTGAAAAATGTAGAACATTTTACCTGTGTTGCGTTGAGAAAGGAATAACACACTGCTACCAATGTCATCTATTTCCTTGTACTAAGTTCAAAGGTTTTACAAAACGTTGGTTAAAGTATGGACAAGACTTTATTGAAAATCAGAAATTTTTAAAGCAGGTGGGTGAAATGGAATTTTTGAGGTTTTATAATGAAAAGGTTACAGATTAAGTTTAGTCCATTTCTCTTGTATATCTAAAATGAACTAAACCTTTGTTTTTATTGAAAGTTGTTAGCCTATCTCCTTTGAAAGAAATTTCTTGATTTCTTCCTCACTGGGCAACTGGATTTTATACTTTTGTACAAAAATATTTGGGTCTAATCCTGCTGTGGCATAACGAACTAAAGTATCTCCTTTTTCAGTACAAAGCAAAATACCGATTGGTGGATTATCATCGGGCTGCATTACTTCTGCTTTGAAGTAGTTTAGATACATATTCAGTTGGGATGCATATTCATGGTGGAATTTGTCAATTTTTAAATCCACTATGACATGGCATTTCAGTATGCGGTGATAGAAAACGAGGTCAGCAAAGAAGTAATCTTCATCTATCAGTATGCGTTTTTGGCGAGCTTCAAAGCAGAAGCCGTGTCCCATTTCCAGAAGGAACTTTTGTAAATTATCAAGGATGGCTTGCTCTAAATCATTCTCTGTAACTAATGCCCGTTCATTTAACCCTAAGAACTCTAAGGTCAAGGGAGTATTTATTACATTCGCAGGCTGTAGTTGAACTGCCTGTTGCTGTACTAATGCAGAAAGAGCTTCTTTGTTTTTAGATAATCCACTACGCTCGTAGTACAATGAATCAATCTGCCGTTCCAGTTCTTTTACAGTCCAGCATCCCCTAATCGTTTCCATTTCATAAAAGGCACGTTTAATAGGATTGTCAATAGCAGATATTGCATTCAAATGCGTAGAAGATAATCTGTTAAATAGCTTTTCAGCAGCCAATTTCCAGTCATTATTTGCAATTTCTGAAACCATTTGCAATTTGGCGGTTACTGACCGCCGAATCTCTGTTTCAAATTCGGCGGTCGGCAACCGCCGAATTCCCGAACCCGACATAACATAGCCTAAAACCTCTTCTTTCAACTGTGGATAAACAAGATATAAACGTCTGAACTCCCGGAATCTACGTTCGTTAAGTCCTTTGGTATTTAGTTGTTTTTCCAACTTCTTCAAAAGCTGCTCACCATAGGCTGCACGGTCTTCTCCGTTTTGTTCAAATTCCACGATATAACAGCCCATAAGCCAGTTACGGGAAGTTAGTGCAAGGTTTACAAAGTGTGCTGCTTGTGCTTACAGCGTGTCTTGAATGGCACTTCTCCGTATGTTTCAGCCCGCTATGTCCGAGCAAACTGGCTACTGTTTTAATATTAGCACCATTGTTAAGGATATTCACTGCAAATGAGTGACGGCCGCAATGCTAGCTTATGTGCTTGTCTATTCCGGCTCTTTTCACCCAACGCTTCACTGATTTACAGCAGCTTTCATAGGATGGTAGATTAAATATAAGCACATCTTTGTTGCCATCCGCAAGAGGTTCACCAATAATAGAGACCAAACCGTCATTCAAAGGAATGACTACTCCACTAGCAGAAGAATGCCCTTTGGTCTTATTCTGTTCAAACTTCAATAGCTTGTTTGAGTAGTCTACATTCTTATATGTAAGGTCTTTCAGTATCACACCGTGTTCGATGGCATAGCGTATCACTTTCTTGAAACGCTGATAGATACTTTTTGCTCCCTCGCCAACGCTACGGGATTGCAAATAGTCTACAAACAGAACCATCATATCTTTAGTAATAAGTTCGGGCTTGATGTTACATTCATATAATGGCTACTGTTCTTTCAGAAAATCCTTAAAACGACTGAAGGCAATTTGCATCATACGCAGGTCTTTCTTAATATTTATGGCTAATCAGTTAAAGAAATCCCTTTCTTTGGAGATTGAACGGTTCAATGCTTCGCAGAAGAAAGGATTTAGCTTTATGTTTTGATGTAAAATGCTTTTTCATAGTTCCTCTATAATAGAAGCTCACGCTAGTAGCCAAGAGGTAGTGTGGCATGTTTAGAACATGTATTCCCAAAAAGAAGAAGGAATCTGCTCTTTTGTCGAAAAAAAGTCTTATGTTTACGCACGATATGAAAAACAGGGTTTATATAGGCCCTGATATCAGTAAATAACCAACCTTGACATGTGTACAAACAGAGATAAGGCTATCTCTTTTGGGCGGGACGGCGGAGATGTCTGCCGTTTCGTTTTTTGTCTATGAGCCAGTGACGTGGTTGCTGACGAATCGTTGCCTCAAGATATTTTTCTGCAGATTCATCGTTCATATATTACCAATATTAATCAAATAAACGCTCACCCGATATTTATTGGGGACAGACTTAATTCAAAGGGATAAAACAAGAATCGTGGATGTCAGCTTAATGCGATGAATGGTATCTTTTTGATTGAAATACCTTCTTTTTCACGACACGGCTCTCTGGCTATAAAAGCCAA